>JAEXPG010000462.1 GCA_023447015.1 Verrucomicrobiota bacterium | reverse complement strand
TGGCCTACCAACGCCAAATCACGGCCCGCCGCCTGCGGGCCGGGGGCAATCGGGACCCGAGGTTGCTCCACCTCCCGTCGCGAACGTACCCATCAATCAGGCACAATGCCGCTTCGCTGCGCCGCTCGCTCATCCGCACGTTCCTGATCGGCCTCTCGGCCGCGACCGGGTTCGGCACCCTCACGCCAACCCTCCAAGCCGAGGACGCCCGGGCCGGAGCCCCGACCTCCAGCGCTCCGGCAAAACTCAGCGGCAGCGTGGACACCTCCGCCCTCTGGCAGGTCGACGGGACCAAGGTCGCCGCCGGCCGCTGGCTCGACAACCCCGCCCGCCAGAACCGCCTCAATCTCCAGGCCATCTACCTCTCGCTGGACAAGGCGGCGGCCCAGGAGACCTGCTCCATCGGATACAAGTTTTCGCTGATGGCCGGCGCGGACGCGAAGCTCTCGACCGGCGACGATGTCGGCATCCACAACGCCTTCTTCCGGCTCCACTCCCCGCTGTGGGCCGGCCTGGACCTCCAGGCCGGCGTGTGGTCCGCCCTCTCGGGCTTCGAGTACATGGAGAGCCATCTGAACCCCAACTTCAGCCACTCCTACGGGTTCTCCGCCATCGAGCCGGGACGCCAGACCGGACTCCTGGCCGACTGCGCGGTCAACAAGTCGTTCCGCCTCCTGCTCGGCATCTCCAGTGCCTACACCTCCGGCATCGGCGCGCGCCCGTACAAGTACAGGGACGGCGTCCTCGTCCACGACGCCACCATGACCTGCATGGGCGCCCTTTCGCTCACCGCACCGGACCACTGGGGTTGGCTGAAGGGAGCCAACTTCTACGCCTCGCTCATCCGCGGAAAAACCGCACCGCGCGTCGGGCACACGCCGTACCCGGGCCAGACGGCGACCAACTTCTACGCCGGCCTCACCCTGCCGACTCCGCACAAGGAGCTCTCCTTCGTGCTCACCTACGACTACGTCGACTACGCGCGCCTCGTCGCTCCCGTCGCGCTCAACGACATCGCCCCGAGCCATGCGGCCGCCGTCGCCCTCTACACCATCGTGAAGCCGACGGAGAAACTGACGATCGCCCACCGCATCGACCACGGAACCGCAACCCAGGGATTTTTCGGCGGCTACAGCTCGCCCCTGCAGGCCCGCGGCCCGGGCGACGACCGGCTGCTCTCCAACACCATCACCGTCGCCTACTCCCTCTGGACCAACGTCCTGTCCCGCGTCGAGTTCCGCTGGGACCACGACCTCGCCAACCACGGCGGCGCCGGCACCTTCGCGGATGGCGACACGAACGCCTGCTCCCTCGCCCTCAACCTCGTCTACACATTCTGAACGGGACAACAGCGGCCCAGGCCCAGGCTCATCCACCGCTGCGGATCCCCGCGTCACGCCTGCCCCGTTTCAGGAACAGCCCCCGCCCACAGGCACGGGACCGACGGCCGGTTCATCCAGCGCCACGAAGGGTGCCGCGGATGCCGGCATCGATACCGGCACCCGCCACCCCGGAAAGGCTCCCGCACCGGAACGCCCCGTGATCTCCGTCGCGCCCGCCGACACCCCGCAGCTCAACCGGCTTCGCCTCCGTCCGATAGAGATGGGCCCGGTGTCGCATCGCGGTTCGCCGCAGCTCCTCCATTCCACGCCACCTGCCGACCAGATCGACCCCTTCGCAAGTTCATCCCGTGCCGCTTCCCCGGCCCTTCCGTCGCCCCACTCCGACCGAAGCGCGAGAGACCATCCGCGCGATGCCGGTCGCCGCGCCCGCTCACTCCGCGCGCTCGACGTCGGCAGGGCGCCTCGCGCTCCTCACGGTGATCCTCGCCCTGGCCACCGGCCTGCCTGGTGCGCCGATCACGTCCCAAGGCACGGACGCCGCACCCACGGTTCCGGCCCCCCGCCAACGGGTCGTCTTCGGCACCGACCGCGACTACCCGCCCTTCGAGTTCTTCGACGCCGCCGGCAACCCGACGGGGTTCAACGTCGCCCTGGTGAAGGCGCTCGCCGAGGAGCTCGGGTGGGACGTCGAGGTCCGTCTCGCCGAGTGGCCACGAATCCGCCACGGGCTCGAGGTCGAGCACTCCGTCGACTTCACCGACATGTTCCGGAACCCCACCCGGACGGTGGACCTGGACTTCTCCGAGCCATTTGCGGTGGTCCATTTCGAGATCTTCCTCCGCCGCGACTCGCCGCCGATCAACTCGCTCGAGGAGCTCCGCGGCCGGTCCGTGATCGTCCAGGACTCCGCCATCGTCCAGGAGTACCTGCTGCGCCCCGGCGCCGAGGTGCAGGTCGTCAAGGCATCCTCGGAGCCGGAGGCCCTCCAATGGCTGGCCGCCGGCAAGCATGACTGCGCCATCGTCGGCCAGCTCGCCGGGCGGTACACGATCCAGCGCGACAACCTTGCCAATCTCGTCTCCTCCGGCGTGCCGGTCCTTCCGGTGGAGTACTGCTTCGCGATGGTCCCCGGCCGCACCGAACTGCGCACCCAGTTGAACCGGGGCCTGCGCGCGCTTCGTGCGTCCGGACGCTACGACGAGCTCCACGAACAGTGGTTCGGCAAACTCCTCGGCCACCGGGCGACGTCCCGCGACGTCCTGCGCTATGCGATCTGGATCCTCGGGCCGCTCGCCGCGGTTGCGTTGGCCGCCACCCTCTGGTCGCTCGCCCTCCGCCGCACGATTGCCAGACGCACCCGCGAGCTCCGCGCGGAGCTGGCCGCCCATGCGCTCGCCGAGAAACAGATGCGCGAGAGCCGGCAGCAGTATGCCGACCTGGTTGGCAACCTGCCCCTCGGCGTCTACCGGTTGAATCGCAAGGGCGCGGCAGCGACCTTCGTCTACCTGAGCGACCGTTGGGCCGAGCTCACCGGGCTTGATCCCGCCGCGGTGATGGCGGACAGCCGGCTGGCCTTCGCCCCCGTACACCCCGAGGATCTACCCTCGCTGGTCGCCCGCAACGACACCGTCCAACGCACCTTGGAACACTTCCGCTGGGAAGGCCGCATGTTCGTCCGCGGCGAGACGCGCTGGATGCATCTGGAATCGACCCCCTCCCGGCTCCCCGACGGCACCGTGCAGTGGACCGGTATCCTGGCCGACATCACCGAGCAGCATCGGACCGCCGAGGCGCTCCGCTCGTCCGAGCGGAGGTTCGCCGCCGCCTTCAACGCCAGCCCGGACGCGATCCTCATCTCAGAACCGGAATCCGGCCGTATCGTCGAAATGAACGACGCCTGCCCCCGCATCACCGGCTTCAGCCGGCGGGAGCTGATCGGGCGCTCGGCGCTCGAGCTGGGGCTTTGGAACGACCAGCGCCAACATGAGCACTTCCTGACCCGGCTACGCGACCATGGCCGCGTGACCGAGACCGAGGCCGGAGTGCGGACCAAGTCGGGCTCCGTCCGCGACTGCCTCGTCTCCGGCGACATGATCGAGATCGAGGGTCGCCACCATGTCCTGGTCCTCATCCGCGACATCACCGAGCGCAAACGCGCCGAGGAGCGCTTCCACCAGCTCGCCACCGAACAGCAGGTCGTCCTTGACACCATCACCACCGGCATCGGCCTCCTGAAGAACCGGAAACACCAGTGGGTGAACCGCTCCTTCGCCCAGATGTTCGGCTACAGCCCCGAGGAGATCGCGGGCCTGGACACCTCGATCAACTATGCCGATCCCGCCGATTACCGGCGGGTCGGCGCGGAGGGCTATGCCGCGCTCGCCGCCGGCCGAATCTATTCGACCGAGGCGCGGATGAAGCGCCGCGACGGCACGATCATCTGGTGCGAGATCACCGGAAAGGCCGTCGATCCGAGCAACCTCCAGGCCGGCTCCATCTGGGCCCTGCTCGACATCACCGAGCGCAAACGCGCCGAGACCGCCCTCCGCGAAAGCGAGGTCGCGTTCCGCAGCCTCTTCGAGGCCAGCCCCACGCCGATCGTCCTGATGGTCGACCGAGTCTTCCTCCGCGTGAACCCCATGATGTGCCAGATCACCGGCTACTCGGAAGCTGAGCTGCTCGGGCAGTCCGCCCGCCTCCTCTACCCGGATGACGCGACCTTCGATCGGATCGGGGCCGCGCTCTACGGCAACATCCTTCGCGACGGCTTCGGCATGGTCGAGACCCGCATGCGCCGCAAAGACGGCGCCCCCATCGATGTGCTCGTCAGCATCAGTTTCCTCGACCCCGCTGCGCCCACCAAGGGCATCGCCGCCACCCTGATCGACATCACCGAGCGCAAACTCGCCGAGGAGCGCTACCGCACCATCATCCAGACAACCGTGGACGGCTTCTGGATTCTCACCCCGGATGGCCGCATCCAGTCCACCAACGAGGCCATCTGCCGGATGCTCGGCTACACCGCGGAGGAGCTGCACGGCCAACCCGTCCACACCATCGTCGCCAGCGAGACCACCGAGGAAGTCTCCGGCCATCTCGCCCGGATCGCCGACACCGGACGCGACCGCTTCGAGACGAGCCTACGCAAGAAGGACGGCGGCATTCTGGATGCTGACGTCAGCATCAACCATCTGCCCGGCAGCGAACCGCGGTACTTCGTCTTCATCCGCGACATCTCGGAGCGGAAGATCCGGGAGGAGGCCCTCCACCGCAGCGAGGAGCGCTTCCGCCTCGCGATCGAGCACACCGGCCAGCTCGTCTACGACTTCGACGTCGAGACCGATCACGGCAACTGGGCGGGCGCCACAGAGGCGATGCTCGGTTACTCCGCCGAATTCCTCGCCAGCCACGATCCCGACTGGTGGTTCGAACAGGTGCATCCGGAGGACCGCGCCGCCCTCGTTGAAAACTGGCGAGCCGTCGTCCACCACAACCAATCCATTCGCGTCATCTACCGGTTCAAGCGGGCCGACGGCATCTGGATCCACCTGATGTCGACCTCCGTCCACCTCGGCAGTGCCGCCGGCGGGGTGCGCCGCATCCTTGGAGTCGTCGCCGATGTCACCAAACAGCAGGAGGACGCCGAGGCGATCCGCCGGCTCAACACCGAGCTCGCGCAACGCGTCCGCGACCGCACCGCCGAACTCGAGCACCTCAACGCCGACCTGCGCGCCAGCCAGGACGACCTCGCCCACGCCGCCGCCCGTCTCCAGGAGGCCAACGCCAACCTGCTCGCCGCCAATCAGGAGCTGGAGTCGTTCTCCTACTCCGTCTCCCACGACCTCCGCGCCCCCCTGCGCAACATCGCCGGCTTCATCGAGCTGCTCCGCAAACGCACCGCGGCCCAGCTCGACGCCGAGGCCGACCGCTACTTCGGCATCATCGGCACCGAGGCCGTCCGCATGGCCGCCCTCATCGACGACCTGCTCACCTTCTCCCGCATCGGCCGCGCCGAGCTCCACTTCGCACCGGTCCAGCTCGCCGCCCTCGTCGCCGAGGTCCAAGGGGAGCTGCAGTCCGACCTCGCCGGCCGCCCGGTCGAATGGCGTCTCCATCCGCTGCCTCCGGTCCTCGGCGACCGAACCCTCCTGCGTCAGGTCGTCGCCAACCTTCTGGCCAACGCCGTGAAGTTCACCCGCAGACGCGCCCCGGCCATCATCGAGATCGGCACCCAGCCCTCCGCCCAGAACCCCGAGCTGCTTACCTTCTTCGTCCGCGACAACGGCGCGGGTTTCGACCCGACCTACACCAACAAGCTCTTCGGTGTCTTCCAGCGCCTCCACAACCCGCGCGACTACGAGGGCACCGGGATCGGCCTCGCCAACGTCAAGCGCATCGTCACCCGCCACGGCGGCCACGTCTGGGCGGAAGGCGCCCCCGACCGGGGCGCGACGTTCTACTTCTCCCTCCGGCCCGCCGCCCCGACGTCGGAGGCGGCGTGAGCGGCGCGTCGACCACCGAGGCGCAGCATCAGCTCCGGGCCAAAGGGCAACCACGCAGGCCGCCGGAAGCGGCAGCCCACGGGCGAACACCAACCGCGCTCAGAGCGCGAGCAGCTCGCGGCAAGCCGCGAGGTATTTGTCCTGCGTGCCGCGGATCACATCCGCGGGCAGTTTCGGCGCCGGCGGCTTCTGGTCCCACTTGATCGCCAGCAGGTGATCGCGGACGAACTGCTTGTCGTAGCTCGGCGGCGAGCAATCGAGCCGGTACTCGGCCTTCGGCCAGTAGCGCGACGAGTCCGGCGTGAGGACTTCGTCGATGAGGAAGAGATTGCCCTGCGCATCGGTGCCGAACTCGAACTTCGTGTCCGCCAGGACGATGCCCGCCTTCGCGGCCGTGTCGCGGCCGAACTTGTAGAGCTCGAGGCTCACGGCTTTCACCTTGCGGTAGAGCTCCGCGCCGATCGCGGCCTCGCCCTGGGCGTCGTTGATCGGCTCGTCGTGCTGCCCCTTCGGGGCCTTCGTCGTCGGCGTGAAGAGCGCCTCGGGCAGCTGCTGCGCCTGCCGCAGGCCGGAGGGCAGCTTGATCCCGCAGATCTCGCCGGTCTTCTGGTACGAGGACCAGCCGCTGCCGACAAGGTAGCCGCGGACGACGCACTCGATGGTGAGCGGCTTGAGCTTGCGGACGATCATCGAGCGCAGCTGCAGGTCGCGATCGGTGATCCCGCGGCGCTTCATCTCGCCGATCTGGTCGGGCAGGAGGTGGTTGGGGAGCAGCTTCTCGGTCAGCTTGAACCAGTGGTTGCTGATCTGGGTGAGCATGATGCCCTTGCCCGGGATGCCGTCCGGCAGGACGACGTCGAAGGCGGAAAGACGGTCGGTGGCCACCATCAGGATGGCGTCGCCACAGTCGAACAGCTCACGGACTTTGCCGGAGGCGATTTTGGGAAACGGCAGGCCCTCGATCGAAGTGACGGCGCGGGCCGGAAGAGCGGAGGCGATTTGGTCGGCGGTCATCGGGCGGAGCATTGAGCGGAGCTCCGGCGCCCACGCGAGCGCGAAAGCACCAACGGCATTCCCCTTCAGCAGGGCCCTCGGTGACCGATGTAGCGTCCGCCGCGGAATATGGAGCCACGCCTGCAGCACTGCGCCGGCCAAGGGGGAGGGTCCAGCGAATCCATCTCCCGAGCGAACGCGCAACCGGCGACCGGAGCCGGGGCCGCACTCCCGCCGCTGGCCAGGCCGCATTCCGCCTCGTTCTGGGTCATCGCCATGCTCACGACCTGCGGAGCCTGGGCCCAGACCGCCCCCACGAACAACCAGGACGACTGGCCCGATCTGGCGGCGCTCGGCCGCATCGAAGTGGTCGCCGTTTCTCGCCGGCCCATGCCGGTCGGCCAATCCAACGCGGCGGTCTCTGTTGTCACCGCCGACGATATCCTCCGTTCGGGCGCCACCAGCATCGCCCAGTGCCTCCGCGCGGTCCCCGGCCTCGATGTCGCCCAGATCGACGCCAACTCCTGGGCGATCTCCTCCCGTGGCTTCAACAGCGAGTACGCCAGCAAGATGCTCGTGATGATCGACGGCCGCTCCGTCTACTCCCCGCTCCTCTCGCTCACGTACTGGAATATCCAGAACGCCCTCCTGGACGATCTCGCGCAGATCGAGGTCATCCGCGGTCCCGGCTCGACCCACTGGGGCGCGAATGCCGTCAACGGCGTCATCAACATCGTCACCAAGGACGCCCAGCTCACCCAAGGAGACCTCGTCTATGCCGGCGGCGGCTGGCCGCAGGAGGTCCTCGGAGGCGCCCGCCACGGCGGAGCCGTCGGCGAGAACACTTTCTACCGCGTCTACGGCGTCTACCAGCAGACCGGAGCCCTCCCGCTCCGCAGCGGGGGCAGCAACGGTCCCGATCGCTGGAACTTCGCCCAAGGCGGTTTCCGCCTCGATCACCTCACCGGCACCGGCACCCAACTCACCTGCCAGGGCGACCTCTACACGACCGAAAGCCCCGACGACCAAGAATCGGCCTCCGGCGCCAACCTGCTCACCCGCTACAAGCACGCGTTCTCCCCGAACTCCAGCGCCGAGCTCCAGCTCTATTACGACTACACCACCCGGAAGACTTTCCTTTTCCAGGCACCGCGTCACGCCGTCGATCTCGACTTCCAGCACAGCTTCGCGCTCGGCACGCGGCACAACATTCTCTGGGGCCTCGGCAGCCGGATCGGCTGGAACAAGTACGCCGCCACCAATCCGGTGTTCACCATCCTCCAGGACACGCTCACCACCCGGCTCTACAGTGGTTTCATCGAGGACGAGATCCAGCTCGCACCGGGCAAGGCGGTGCTCACTCCGGGGATCAAGATCGAACACAACGACATGACCGGCTGGGAACCCCAGCCCGGCCTGCGTCTCGCCCTGACCCCGTCCCCCCGCCAATTCCTCTGGGCCGCAGTCTCGCGCGCGGTACGAACGCCCAGCGACATGGAGTACTTCCCCGCCATCAGCTACCCGCTCCTCTCCGCCACCGGTCCCGGCCTCTTCCTCGCCGACTCCTCGGTACGCTCCGAACGGATGCTCGCCTACGAAGCCGGCTACCGCCTTCAGGCCACCGACAATCTGGTCGCGACCCTCGACGTCTACTGCAACGACTACGACCGGTTGATCGTCCTCGCCCCCAACGGCGAAGCATTCCCCACCGGCCTCGCGCGCATTGTCCCGCAGAACCTTCTCTCGGGGCGCATCTACGGCACAGAGCTCACGCTCACCTGGCAGCCAGCCAGCCATTGGCGCATCACCGCGTGGTACGCGCTCTGCCTCTCCAACCTCGACGGCCCCCCGGCCGGCCGGGCGGACATCCGCCGCATCGAGGAAAGAATCCCCACGCACCAAGCCCACCTGCGCTCCTCCCTCGACCTCAGCCGCCACTGGAAACTCGACGCTCAGCTGCGCTTCGTCGACCGCGTCGAGGATATCCCCGCCTACCTCGAGGCCGACCTCCGCCTCGCCTGCTCCCTCGGCGACGGACTCGAGCTGGCCCTCGTCGGCCAGAATCTCCTGCACGACAAGCACAGCGAGTTCCGCCAAGCCGTCACCCCCGCCACCGCCGCCATCCCCCGCGGTGCGTACCTGCGCTTAACATGGCACCACTGAAGTCGCGCCGCTGTACGACGACCATTCTGCTGCTCGCCTGCGCCCTCGCGAGCACCGGTCCGCACGCGCACGCCCAGTCGGCGGCCGCCCCCTCCGGCAGCGACTCCGACTGGCCCGATCTCGCCGACCTCGCCCGCATCGAGGTCACCACCGCCAGCAAGCGTGCCACACCGCTCAACCAGACCACCGCCGCAGTATCCGTCCTCACCGGTGCAGAGATCCTGCGCACGGGCGCCACCACCATCCCCAACGCCCTGCGCTACGCCCCCGGGGTCGATGTCGGCCAGATCCAGTCGTTCTCCTCGGCCGTCAGCGCCCGCGGCTTCAACGGCCAGTTCGCCAATCTCCTGCTCGTGATGGTCGACGGCCGCTCGGTCTACAACATGACCTTCGGCGGCGTGCTCTGGGCGACCGTCGACATCTTTCCCGAGGACCTTGACCGCATCGAGATCGTCCGCGGACCCGGCGGCGCACTGTGGGGCGCCAACGCCGTCAACGGCGTCATCAACATCCTCACCAAGGACGCCCGCGACACCCAAGGCACGGTCAGCTACGCCGGCGCCGGCCAGAATGCCGAGTCTTTCGGCGGCGCGCGGACGGGTTTCAAGATCTCCGACCACACTTTCGGTCGCGTCTACGCGAAATACGCGAAGTACGACGGCACGGCCGCGACCGGCGGCAACGCCTACATCGACAGGTGGCGGCGCTTTCAGGGCGGTTTCCGCATCGACCACCACCCCTCCGCGGACACCCACCTCACCGTGCAAGGAGATGCCTATCAGACGGACACCGACAACCCTTCGGAGCTGCCGGTCCTGCAGCCGCCCTACCACCAGCTCAGGGTCTTCGATACCCGTTTCATCGGGGCCAACCTCCTCGCCCGCTGGGAGAGATCGCTCTCGGCAACATCCACACTCACCGCCCAGACCTACTGGGATTTCAGCGAGACGAGCAAAGGCATCCTGCCTGAGAGCACACACACCTTCGACCTCGAGCTCCAGCACACCCTCCAACCGACAGCGCGCCATACGTTGACTTACGGCGTCAATGGACGGATTGCACCCAACACCATCGGAACCTCGCCTATCCTCGTCGTTCCGGGGCGGGAGTCCGTCGTCGAGCGGCGCGCTAGTGTCTTTGCCCAGGACGAGATCGAGCTTCAGCCGGAGATGCTCTTCCTGTCGCTCGGAGCCAAAGCGGAGTGGTTCGACCTGACCGGCTGGACCTTCGCGCCGAGCATCCGCCTGCGCTGGCAGCCGGCGGAGACGCTCATGTTCTGGGCCGCAGCCTCACGGGCCGGCGCTGTGCCGGCGCGCGTCAAGACCGACTCGATTGCACGCACCGGCGTCATGCCGCCAGGCTCGCTCGGCCCGGAATCGCCCGCGGCCTATGTCGTCAGCTACAACCGCAACAAGGCTTCCGAAAGGCTCAACGCGTGGGAGCTCGGCTCGCGTTTCCAGCCCACCACCACCCTCAGCATCGATCTCGCCGCCTTCCTCGGCGACTACTCCCACCTCGGCACGACGGAATACGGCACCCCGGAGCTCGACGCCGATCCGCCACAGCTTCCGGTCTACTGGCAATACACCGCCGCAGGCCGCACCTGCGGCACGGAAGTGCAGATCACCTGGCAGCCGCTGAGTTGCTGGCGGCTGGAGGCGAACTATTCCTGGTTCTGGTCCAATGCGGTCTTCACCGGCCTCGGCCAGCTCGACCGGTCGGGTTCCCCCCGCCACAAGGCCACCCTGCGCTCCTCACTGAACCTCGGCCGCCACTGGATGTTCGATGCCGGCCTGCGGTACGTGGACCAACTGGAGGCGGGCAACATCCCCGCCTACCTCGCGTTCGACCTGCAGGTGGCCTGGGCGCCCTCCCAACACTGGGAGGTCGCCCTCGTCGGGCGCAACCTCACCGACCCACACCACCGCGAGTTCGTTTCGGCTCGGTTGCTGCAGACCCTGAACGTGCCCCGCACCCTCTACGCGAAGGTCACATGGCGCTACTGACTCACATTCTGCGCCATAGCCATCGCCGTATCCTCCTGGCCGGTCTGGTCGCCGCTCTGCAGGTGCCAACCAACCATGCGGCGCCCACCGCCGCACCGCTCGCCGGTGCCGAACGGCCCACGGAATACGCCGTCGTCGCCAACTACCTCGCGGTCTTTCTCCGCTACGTCACCTGGCCCACGCCCGCCGCCGACACTCCGACGGAGGCCCCGCTGCGTATCGGCGTGCTCGGGCCCAACCCCTTCGGCAAGACCCTCGAGACCGTCGTCGAGGACAAGAAGCTGCGCGGCCGGCCGCTCGCCACCTCGTACGCCACCGCCCCCGAGCCCCTCGCCGAATGCGAAGTGGTGTTCGTCAATCTCGATGATGCCGCCGCGCGCACCGCCGCGCTCGCCGCCTTCGCCGGCAAACCGGTGCTGACCGCCGTCTACCTGAGCGGAACGCCCGATTCCCGACCGACCGGCGCCGTGATCGAGCTCGTCCGCGTCGACAACAACGTCCGCTACCGGCTCAACGCCCGCGCGCTCGCCGCACAGGGCCTCCGCCCGACCCCCGGGCTTCTCGAAAACGCGCTGCGTCAGATCGGAGAAAGCGCCCCATGAAGTCGGCCTCCTCCCTCCGCCGCAGAGTCTCCGCCACCCTCTTTGCCGCGAGCGGACTCGCCCTGGTGACCGTCGCCGCCGCGGTCTTCTCTTTCGAGTACCGGGCCGCCGACCTCCGCGCGCGTGCCGTCCTGGAGTCGCTCGCGGAGACAATGATCCCGGGCATCGTCGCCTCCCTCGACTTCGATTCGGCCGAGGTGGCTGCCGAGAATCTGCGCCGCCTCGAACCCGGCGGCATGGTGCTCGCCGCCACGGTGTTCCGCACCGATCCCGGCGATCCGGCACGCCCCCCGCTGACATTCGCCGCGTACCTCCGCCCCGGCTCCGCCTCCCGTTTCGCGGCGCCCCGCCCCGATGCCGGATTCCTTCGCCACGGCGATCGCGCGCTCTACACCCGCGTGATTCACACGGAAGGCCAAACCATCGGCTTCCTGCAGCTTGAAGCCGATATCAGCCCCTTCCGGCGCAGTCTGAACGAGTCGCTGACGATCCTCGGCCTGGTTCTCGCCGTACTCGCCCTCAGCGCCATCGGGATGAGCCGCCTGCTCCAGCACACGCTCACCAACCCGTTGCTTCGCCTCGCCGCCACCGTCTCCCGGGTCCACACCCACGGTGACTACAGCACCCGGGCCGAGGTCATCTCGCACGACGAGGTCGGTCGCCTCGCCGAGGATATCAACCTCATGCTCGCCCACATCGAGCAACGCGATCGCCAGTTGGCCGAGCAAACCGCTTTCCAACAGGCCGTGATGGAGAACGCCGGCGTCTCCATCATCAGCACCGACACCACCGGCATCATCCGCACCTTCAACGCCACCGCCGAGCACATGCTCGGTTACCGACGCGAGGAAGTCGTCGGCCGGCACACCCCCGCCGGCATCCACGACCAGGAAGAGCTGGCCCGGCGCGCTGCGAGTCTCTCGCAGACCCTCGGTCGCACCATCCCGGCGGACTTCGCGCTCTTCGCCGAACTCGCCCGCCAGGTGCCCTCCGCACTCGAGTGGACCTACGTTCGCAAGGATGGCAGCCGTCTGCCCGTCTTCCTCGTGATCTCCGCCCTGCGAACAGCCGACGGGAGCCCGCTTGGCTTCTGCGGTATCGCCACCGACCTCACCGAGCGCAAGGCCGCCGAGGCCGCGGTCCGCACCAGCGAGGAACGCATGCACCGCTCCTTCGAGGCCTCGCCCATCGCGCTCGCGCTTTCGGACCAGTCCGGCACCGTCCTCTACCTCAACCGGAAGTTCACCGAATGGTTCGGCTACTCCGCCGCCGAAATTCCAACGGTCGACCGCTGGTACCACCTCGCCTACCCCGCCCCCGAGGAACGCGAGTACAACCAGCGGATCTGGAGCGAACGCCTCGCCGAGGCCTCCTCCCGCGGAGGCGAGATGCAACCGATGGAAGCCACCGTGACGTGCCGCGACGGCCGGCGCCGCCTCATCGAGTTCCGCTGCCAACAGTTCGAGGGGCTGCTGCTCGTCGCCTTCACGGACATCACCGAGCGGAAGGCCGCGGAGGAGGCGATCCGCGCGAGCGAGGAACGTTTCCGGGTGGTGGCCGAACAGACCGGACAACTCATCTTCGACGAGGACCTGGCCACGGGCCGGCGCATCTGGGCCGGCGCGGCCGCGATGATCGGCAGCACCATCCCGGAACTCAACACCACGCAACGCGGCTGGTGGACCGAACGCGTCCACCCCGACGACCGCGAGGATTTCCGCACTGGATATGCGCAAATCCGGCAACAGGGCGGCAGCAACCGGTTCATCTACCGGTTCCATCACTGCGACGGCCGCTGGCTCTACCTTTCCGGCATGGTCACCGCGCTCCCCGACGCCACCGGCAAGCCCACCCGCATCCTCGGCACCATTGCCGACGTCACCCAGCAGCAACTGGCGACCGAGGAGATCCGGCACCTCAACGCCGAGCTCGAGCAACGCGTGCGCGACCGCACCGCCGAGCTCGACCGTCGCGTCGCCGAGGTCGAACACCTCAACACGGACCTGCGCACCAGCCAGGACAGTCTCGCCCAGGCCGCCTCGCGCCTGCAGGAGTCCAACGCCAACCTCCTTGCCGCCAATCAGGAACTGGAATCGTTCTCCTATTCCGTCTCCCACGATCTCCGCGCCCCCCTGCGCAACATCGCCGGATTCATCGAACTGCTGCGCAAACGCACCGCCAGCCAGCTCGATGGCGAGGCCGACCGCTACTTCGGCATCATCGGCACGGAGGCCGTCCGCATGGCCGCCCTCATCGACGACCTCCTCACCTTCTCCCGCATCGGGCGCGCCGAGCTCCATTTCGCGCCGGTGCAACTCGCCACCCTCGTCGCCGAGGTGCAGTCCGAGCTCCAGTCCGATCTCACCGGTCGCCAGATCGAGTGGCGCCTCCAGCCCATGCCGCCCGTCCTCGGCGACCGCACCCTCCTCCGGCAGGTGATCGCCAACCTCGTCGCCAACGCGGTGAAGTTCACACGTCAGCGCCATCCGGCCATCATCGAGATCGGCGTGCGCCCCACCAGTCCCGGCGCCGAACTGCTCACCTTCTTCATCCGCGACAACGGGGCCGGCTTCGACCCCAAGTACACCCACAAGCTCTTCGGCGTCTTCCAGCGCCTCCACAACCCGCGCGACTTCGAGGGAACCGGCATCGGGCTGGCCAACGTCAAACGCATCGTCAACCGCCACGGAGGTCACACCTGGGCCGACGGAGTCCCCAATGAAGGCGCCACGTTCTACTTCTCCCTCAAACCCGCCAAGAGGACCGAACCATGAACGCCCGGGCCTGGGCTCCGGCCACAACCGTTGGCGCCCAGGCCAACGGCAAAAAGCCGGCTCGCCTCCGCTTCCCGCACAATCACGGATCATGGTCTGGCCCGCACCGTTCGAGCCACGGAACAGGGGAAGCTCTTCAACCGGACCAGAAATCGGCCGCGCAATCCCGCCCGGAACCTCAAGACCACCGCCGGTTAGCCGATAGAAGGAGTGCCCTCCGTCCGTCCCCGGAACGAGGAAAGCGGTTCATTCTGGATTGCCACGCTCCAACGACCAACCCGGCCAGACTTCGCTCCGATCTGATTCCGACTCCCCGCCACCGGCCTTCGCGTCGCCGCATTCGACTCCGTCGCCAGTTCCCGTATCCCTCATGAGCCCCCCCGCCACCACCAGCGTCTCGTGAAAACATCACCTCGCATCCTGTTGATCGACGACGACCCCGCCGGGGCCGAACTCACCGCCGCCGCCCTGCACGAACTCGGCCTGGGCGACAACGTCAGCATGGCCAGCGATGGTGAGGAAGCCCTCGACTTCCTCTTCCGCCGTGGCCCCTTCAAGACCGCACCGGAGTCGCCGCCCTCGGTCATCCTGCTCGACCTGAAGATGCCCAAGGTCGACGGCCACGAGGTCCTGCGCCAGATCCGCGCCGATCCGCGGCTGCGCCGTACCCGCGTCGTGGTGCTCACCTCGTCCGATCAGGAAGCCGACATCAACCGAAGCCGGGAGCTCGGAAGCGATGCCTATCTGGTCAAGCCGACCAGCATCGTCGAGCTCATCGATCAGCTGGGCCGCCTTTCCCCCGACTGGAAAGAAGACTCCGCCGCGCCTTCGCATCCGTAACATGCCCCCGAGCGCGTCCCATCCCCTGCGCATCGTCCACCTCGAGGACGACCTCGGCGCCTTCGAACTCGTCCGCGCCATGCTCGCCGCCGACGGGCTCGATGCGGACATCGAACATGTCGACGAGCCCGAGTCCTATCGGCGCGCCCTCACGCCCTCCCCGCCTGATCTCATCCTCTCCGACTTCAACCTCCCCGGCATCGACGGCCACACCGCGTTGGCGATCAAACGCGAGCTCTGCCCCGGGATCCCCTTCATCTTCGTCTCCGGCGCGCTCGGCGAGGAGACCGCGGTCGAGACGCTCCGCAACGGGGCCACCGACTTCGTCCTGAAGAGCTCCCTCGCCCGCCTCGCCTCGGCCGTACGCCGCGCCATCGCCGAGACCCGCGAGCACCGGGAACGCCTCCGCGCCGAGCAGTCGTTGCGCGCCAGCGAGGAGCGCTTCCGCCGCCTCACCGCCAACGCCCCCGACGCCATCTTCCGCTACCGCTTCGAACCGGTTCCTGGATACGAGTACATCAGTCCGGCCATCGAGCAGATCGTCGGGCGCCGTCCCGAGGAGTTCTATGCCGATCCGGAGCTCGCCACCCGCCTCGTCCCTCCGGGCGACCGGGACGAGCTGCGCGCAATCGCCCGCAGCCGCGTTGTGCCTCTCGGAATCCGCGAGATCCGCTGGATCACCAGCGATGGCCACATCGTCGTCACCGAGCAGCGGTTCGTCCCGGTCCGCAATGAACTCGGCCAGCTCGTCGCCGTCGAAGGCATCGCGCGCGACATCAGCGACCGGAAACGCTCCGAGGAGCAGATCCATCTGCTTTCCGAGGCCATCGAACAAAGCCCGGTGGGGGTGGTGGTCACCGATGCGCAGAGCCGCATCCTCTTCGCCAACGCCCGGCTCCTCGCGATGTCCGGCTACGAGAACGGCGATCTCCTCGGCCAGGAGCCCCAGTATCTGCTCTCCCCGGAGAATCCGCCCAGCCTCCAAAACGACATCTGGCAGATCCTGCACTCCGGCACACGTGGCAAGGTGACTTCATCTGCCGTCGGAAAACCGGCCAGGACTACACCGTCCGCGCCAGCATCGCCCCGATCTTTGACAAGGACGGGCGGATCAAGAACTACCTTTCCATCCACGAGGATGTCACCGCCGCCCGTGAAGAACAGGACCGGCGACGCCAGCTCGAGGCCCAGTTGTTCCAGGCCCAGAAGCTCGAGACCATCGGCACGCTTGCGGGCGGCATCGCCCACGACTTCAACAACATCCTCACCGGAATTCTCGGGTTCACCGAGATCGCCAGCCTCTCGCTCCCCGAAGATCACCCCGCCCACAACGACTTGGACGAGGTGCGTCGCGCCGGGATGCGAGCCAAGGACCTCGTCGCCCAGATCCTCACTTTCGCACGCCAGAAGAACGCCCAGCAGATACCCCTCGAGCTCTCCACCTCCGTCGAGGAGGCCCTCAAGCTCGTCCGCGCCTCCACTCCCGCCACAATCGAGATCGAGCGGGATATCCAGCCCGGTCGGGTCCGGGCCGATCCAACGGCAATCCACCAGATCGTCCTCAACCTCTGCACCAACGCTGTTCACGCCATGCGCGGCCGCGTCGGCCGTCTCACCGTCCGGGTCACCCCCTTCACCGCGACCGAGCCGATGACGGACACGACCCCGAAGCTCAAGTCCGGCCACTACCTCTGCCTCAGCATCGGCGACACCGGCCACGGCATGGATGAAGCGACGCTCAAGCGCCTCTTCGAGCCGTTCTTCACCACGAAGAAGGTCGGGGAAGGCACCGGCCTCGGGCTGGCCCTCGTCCGCGGCATCGTCAACGCCCACAACGGCGCGATGCGCATCGCCAGCCGCCCCGGTGTGGGGACGACCTTCGACATCTTTCTTCCCCTCTGTGCGGAGACTGAGCACAGAACCGAGACCATCACGACGATCGTACCGGGAAACGGTGAGACGGTCGCGGTCGTCGACGACGAGAAATCCGTCGCCGCCTTCGTCGGCGCGCGACTCGACCAGCTCAAGTACCGGACCGTGGTCTTCAGCGACCCGCGTGAAGCGCTCGCCACCCTGCGGGCCGATCCACGCCGTTTCGATCTCGTCATCACCGATCTCACGATGCCCCACCTGACCGGACACGACCTGATTCACGCCCTGCGCTCCGACGGCATCGCGACACCCGCCGTCCTCATGTCCGGATTCTGCAACGAAGGCCTCACCGAGGACGGCATCGGCAGCCTCGGCCGCACTGTGCTGCTGCCCAAACCGTTCAATGGCGACGATCTTGCCCACGCGGTCCGTCAGGCGCTGGAAACAACCACTCCAGCCACCGCATGAAAATTCGCGCTTGCGCACGCCCGCCCCGGACCTAGCGTCCGCGCTCTTCTACTGGGTCCCCATCGTCTAGCCCGGTTAGGACACCACCCTTTCACGGTGAGAACCGGGGTTCGAATCCCCGTGGGGACGCCAACTAAGCCGCTCGTAATGAGCGGCTGATGAGTGACACAACGGTTGGCCGCAATGGCCACCGGTTACGTCACTTGGCCTTTGGCCACCGGCTACGTCATCTTCGAACGCTGGATCAATGCCTTAGGCATTTTGCCCATGTCCGGCTGATGCGAGTGACTCTGGAAATCGCAAAAAGGGTTCCGTTGTGCCGCACGCACGCGGCTGGAATGCCCCGTTCACCATCTGCCGCCAACGGCACCGATATTCGCCCAAAACAGGACCGGCGCAGGCGCAGCCCCAGAAACGGCCGGATCCGCCTTCAGACTCTGGGATTCTTCGGCAATCACCCGCGTCGGCGAGGGCAACCTCGCCCCCGAGATGCTCGAGAGGACAGAATATGCTCCGGCCGGGCGGCCGCACCCGGCCTCGCTCAGCCGAACAGCCGGCTGCCGAGCAGCAGGAACAGCGCGAGCAGCAGGAACAGCCCCGCGGTGGCAAATTTCACCGCCGCGGCGCGGCGCCGGAGCAGCTTCACCAGCGTCTCGCTGTGCAGCCCCCGTTGCGCAAGGGCGAAGACGACCGTCAACGGCACGATGAACGCGAGGTTGTAGCCGAGCAGGCTCCACACCGCGCGCGCCTCGCCCTGCTGGATCATGTAGGTGATGGTCGGCAGATACACCTGCCCGGTGCACGCCAGCTCGAGCACCGAGATCGCCACGCCGAGGAAGAAAGAGACGAGGACGAAGTGCGCCTGGCGCACGCCGTGCCGGATCAGCCCGTGGATGCGCCGCTTCAGGCCCTCGGGCAGCTGCAACGTCATCTCCGCCAGCTGCCCGCGCCGGCAGCGGATCCCGTCGCGGATGTTCAACGCCATGATGAGCAGCGCGAAGCCCGCCATGGCGCCGGTCATGAGGGGCCCGGCCCAACGCAGTTGCGCGACCATTGCCGCCACCTTCGCCAGTCCCAGGCCGACCGTGAAGTAGGCGGCGAAGACCCCCGCGACATACGCCGTGCCGATCTGCACCATCTGCCGCGGCGAGCGCCGGCTCACCTGCAGATACGAGAGCAGGAAGATGATCGTGGCGAAAGCGCAGGGATTCACGCCGTCGAGCAGGCCGGCCAGCAGGATCACCCCCAGCGCGGTGGTGTGGAACCGCTCCACCACCTGCGCGTGCGCCCCGGCGAGCTCGCCCGCGGGAACCGTGAACCAGTCCGCCAACGGCACGCGCGCCGCGCGCTCCAGCATCGGCCCAAGCCGGTCCACCGTGATGTCGTCCTTGAGCAGGTAGCCGCCGCCGCAGAACACCGCCGGCGCGACGAGCCGCACGCCTGGAGGCACGCCGAACCGCTCGCCAAGCGCCTCGCTCAGCCGCACCGCCGCGGTGCGGTTGATGTCGTATTCCTCAATCGTTACCTCCGGAAACGCCTCCCGCAGCTGTTCGAGGCGCCGCGCCGCCGCGGCGCACTCCTTGCACCCGGGCTTCGTGAAATAGACGATCCGGTAGTTCTCCGGTCGCACGCCGTCGGCCTCCTCCGCCCGCGGCGCCGGAGGCTCGACATAGGAGGCAATCACGTGGCCCACCGCACGGCTCGCCCGTCCGACCGGCAGAGCCTGCTCGTTGCCCTCCGCTGCCACGCCAAAATGCTTCAGAATCTCCGCCTGCCGCCCATAGGCCCGGTCCCAGTCCAGGTAGGGCAGCACCACCGCGAATTCCCGGCCAAGCATGGCGTAGCGATCCATCATGAAACTGGAGAACTGCCGGAGCAGCTCGCTGTCGCGCGGCATGCGTTCCAGCGAGCGCACGACCATGCCGAGGTCCACCGGCTGGCGCCGCGCGATCAGGCAGTACAACGCGAGAAACCTCACCCGCTCGGACGGGTCCTGGGCGAGTTGGTGCAGGGCCTGCAACGCCCCCTCGGGCAATGGCGTGGCGTCCTTTTCGCCGCCGCGCCCGTCGTATTCGTCCGCCTGCGTGCGCTCGTCCAAGTACAGCATGAACCGCCCGCGGTCCGCCTCGCGCGGCAGGCACAGGTAGGGCACGATCTCGCGCACGGCTTCCGCGGTGTCCGCCGCCACCCGGCCGATCTCCGCGAGGAACCGGGCGCGATTGTTCCGGCCCAGCGCGTAATAGACCGCACGCCGCTGCCACGGATTCTCCGCCGTGAGGTAGGGCTCGATCAGCCGTTCGCAGTCCGCCGACCAGATGTTGCCGAGCAGCACCAACCCGAGTGTCTGCAGCGGCTCGCCCGTCGGGTCCCGCAGCCACCGGCTGATCGTTCCCAGCAGCAGTGTCCGCGCGCCCGGTTGCATCCTGGCGGGCCGGAGCACCGCAAGCAGGTCTACCGGCTGCAGACGTGCGCCCGCCCCCTCCAGCTCCGCCACCAGGAGGCGGAGACAGGGCTCCGTGACCACGCCCTCGACCAGCGATCGGGCCGCCGTCGTGCGCACCTCCGGGTCCGCATCCTGCAGCAGCGCACGAACCAGCGGCAGGCTCTCCCGCTTGCGCACCCGCGCCAGCACTCGGGCCAGCTCCATCCTCCGGGCCGCGTCGGACTGCGCCAGCGACTCCTGGCAGACCGTCACACCGGCGACGTCGCCAAGCTGCAGAAGCATCCGGGCGGCCGCCTGTCGCAGATCGGCGTCCGGTGTCTCGACCAACGTCTGCCGCCCGATCCGCCGCAAGGTATCCACGAACGACTCCGCGCCGCCACCGTCCCCGCTGAATGCCGCAAAGACATCCTCGACCGTCGCCCCCGACTCGCGTGTCGCCGCACCGGCCTGCTCGAACGCCGCGAAGACTTCCTCCAGTGGATCCTTCGTGCCGTCGGTATCCCTGGAGCCCTCCGCCTCGAGGTCGGCCTTGAGCACCGCTGGTTGATACCGCGCCAACATCTTCACCTCGAGCTCCAGCGACTCCATGATCGCCCACAACCGTCGCGGCTCGCCGGTCTGCGCCGCCGCGACGACGGCCGCCCGGACCGCCGCGAGTTCAAGACCCGATGCGGCCAGCCGCCGCAGACTGGCGCAGGCCAGGTCCGCATCGCCGTCGGCCGCGAACGCGATCAGCAGCGAAGCGACCGACTTGTCCACGCGCTCGATGTTGTCGAGCAGTCCGAGCCGCACCGAGGCCGGCCGCGTCTGCAGCGCCTGTAACAGGTCTTCCGGCACAGGCTGGTCGGCGGCATAGAGCGCCTGGATGATGGGGCCCTTCAACGCATCATCGCGGAGAAAGAGTTCCCGCAACTTCGGCAACGAGTCCCCGACCCCCAGCTTCGTGAGCGCCCCCACTGCCGCACCGCGCACGAACTCGTCGGGGTCGTCGAGCAGCGCCACGACCTTGGCCGTGAGGTCCCGCAGGTTCAGCGTCGCCGCGGTCTGGAGCGCGGTGTTGCGCACCCGCCACCGCGGATCCGCGAGGCAGGCGCCGACCTCGGCGCCGACGCTGTCGACCCGGAGCTTTGCGATGCTCTCGAGCGCCACGATGACGAAGTCCTCGTTGGCGTGGTCGAGGTGGCGCAGAAGGATGCCCAGCCCCTTTTTGCTGCGCAGGTTTCCCAGCTGCCGGAGCACGACATAGATGACGTTGGCATCCGTCTCCTTCTTCACGAGCTCCTCCAGCAGCCCGACCGCCTCGCGCCCGCCGGTCGTGACCAGCGCGTCGACGGCGGTCTCCCGCACCAACGGTTCCGGATCCGCGAGAAACTCCGCGATCACCGGCACGGCGCGCTGGCGGGCCACCCCGATGTCGCGCAGCGCCCCGAGGCGGACATCCAGATTTCCGAACACCAGACGGTGCGCCACGCTTGAAGGATCAAGCCCCTTCACCGCGGGCAGCAGCAGCGCGTAGCGGAGCTCGCGCAGGCGCTTCGCCGCGCCCGCCCCCAGGCCCGGATGCGCGCGTTCGTACGCTGCCATTCCCTCCAGCGAGGATTCGGGGTCCCGCAGGAGCAGCCGGCGCGCGCGCGCCGCCCGCTCGGCATCCTCGCCGACCAGGTCCTGCAGCCGGTCGGCGATCTCCGCCGGCGGGAGGACCCGGAAGAGCGCCGGCGCCGCGCCCGTGACGTCGACCCCGGCCCAGTCCCGCCATTTCGCAAGCGCGACGTCGTTGTCCGCCGGCAGATCGCGCCAGGGATTGAAGCCGAAATCGTCGCCCGCCATCTCCTCGAGCAGTTCGAGTGCGCCGAGCCGCACGGTGAGCAACGGGTGCCGGAGCTGCCGCACCAACGGCTCGCGCGGCACGGGCTCGAGCGCGAGGATCGCGCGTTCCACCTGCGCGCGGTACCGGTCGTCGCCGAGCGCCACCAGCAGCTCCGCCAGGCCGTCGTCCGACAGCGTGCGGTCGCGCAACTGCACCAGCTGCGACTGCAGCTTCTGATCCTGCGACTGGAGCCGGTTCGCCAGCACGCCGTCGAGCTGCTGCGCGAGGGGCGCGGCCTCGACGAAACCATCGCGGCGGAACGACTCGCGCCCCTCGGGACTCAGGAAGACCAGCGTGGGCGTGCCGCGGACACGGAACCGTGCCGCGGTCCGCTCGTCCTCCAGGATGTTGACCTTCACCAGGACGAATCCGGCGAGCCGCCGGCGCACCTCGGCCGAGGCGAACGTCTCCTCGTCCATCCGCACGCACCAGTTGCACAGCGGCGAGTGGAAGTAGGCCAGCACCGGCTGGTTCTCGCGGGCGGCGGTGCGCTGCGCCGCGTCGAGGTCCGGCGACCACTTCAGCGCCGCCACCGCCAACCGCCGCGCCAGCGCGTCGCC
>JAEXPG010000453.1 GCA_023447015.1 Verrucomicrobiota bacterium | reverse complement strand
CTGTCCTCTGTCCTCTGTCCTCTGTCCTCTGTCCGCCGCCGTCCGTCCCCATCCCCCGCGCACCGCTCACCTGTTCTTGAACTCGAGGTAGGCGGCGCCGACCTCCAGGGTCGCAGACCGCCGGTTGGTGTAGGTACGCACATACCAACAGTGCAGTGCATCCTCATGCACCACGATCTTCTGGGTCTGGCGGTCGTCCTCCGAAATCTTGCTGCGCAGGTCGAAGGTCTTGTCGCCGATCACCACACCGTTCTCGACCGCCTTCCACGCGCAGTGGAAGACCACATAGCCGGGGTCGGCCTTGTCCGGCTCGCCCTTGATGGAGAGGGAGACATCGGCCTTGTTGTCCTGCCGCCGGTTGTTCTTGTCGTAGAGCGGATAGGAATAGCTCTCGCGCGCCTCGACCTGTTCCTCGTGCCCCGGCTGGAAATTCAGGCGGCGTTCCAGGGCCGGCAGGTAGACGGTCACCATCGCGGGGGTGATGATGTTCAGGCCCCGCTTGATCTCGAGCTCCATGTAGTTCCGCACCTGGTAGTTGATGTCCTGTTGCAACAGGTGCCGGCCCACCGGGAGAGGGGTGATCACCAGTCGCGAGTCCTGCTTGCGGTCGCCCGCCAAGGCGAGGGGCTGCTTCTGGTCGACGATCGTGAGTTCATGGGTCCAGCTGGTGAAATAGACCTCCGTCTTCTGGTACTGCATGAAGCCGAAGACCGCGGCCGCGCCGAGCACGAGCACCCCCAGCGCCATCCACACCGGGAGCAGGTTGAACTTGCGGCGGGCGTTCTTCGGCGGCGCGGGCGACCGGCGGCGTTTGTCGACCACCTCGTAGATCTCCACGGCCTCCTCGATGCCCTTCAGGATGTAGTTGCCGTGCAGTTTCCAGTCGAGGGTCCGGCCCGTCTGGGCCCGGAGCCAGCCGCGCGCACTGTCGAAGACCGGGTAGGTGAGATAGATCTGCCCCTCGTCGGCCATCGATTCCACCCGCGAGGCGCGGTTGACGTGCCGGCCGACCAGGTCGAACTGCGCCTGGTTCTCGACCGCCACCTGGCCCATGTGCAGACCGATGCGGATGCCGAGGGTCTCGGTGCCCGGCCCCGCCTCGTTGAACGCCGCCGTCTCCTCCTGGATCCGCAGCGCGCGTTCCACGGCCGTCGACGGTTCCGCAAACACCGCCATGATCGAGTCCCCGATGTGCTTCACGACCAGGCCCGCGCCGCCATCCTCGATCGCCTTGACGACAATCTCGTCGTGCCGCCGGAGCAGCTCGACCGCATGCCGGTCGCCGCGGCGCTCCGCGATCTCGGTGAAGCCCTTGATGTCGGTGAAGAGAATGACCAACACCGAGGTCTGCCGCCGGATGCGGTATTGCTCGATGCTCGAGAGGTCCTGAGTGGTCAGATCGAGAGACTTGGCGTTTTCCATGCCCTCGTCATAGGCGGACCGGCCCCACCGCAGCGATACGAAATGCGCCGACGGACCCCCGCCATGGCCGGCGGGCACGGAACCCCCACGAACGGGCCGGCCGTCCCGAAGCCGCCGCCCCGCGCGAAGGCCAGCTGTGGTCCACCTCCGCCATCCGCCGTCCGTCCTCTGTCCTCCGTCTTCTGTCCTCCGTCCTCCGCCTACCGGTCCTTGTACTCGATGTATGCGGCCGCCACCTCCAGCTCTGCGGAGCGCCAGTTGGTGAAGGTGCGCACGTACCAGCAGTGCATCGGGTCCTCGTGGAAGAGGACCTTGCGCTCCTGCCGGTGGTCGACGCCGACCGCGCTCCGCAACACGACGGTGTCCAACCCGATCACGGCACCGTTCACGATCGCCTTCCACTCGCAGGTGAAGACCACGAAGGCGGGATCCGCCGGATCGGGGGCGCCCTTGATGGACACGGCAAGGTCGGCCTTGGTCGCCAACCGGCGGTTGGTCTTGTCGTACAGCGGGTACGTGAAACTCTCCTGCGCCGCCACCCACTCCCGCCGGCCCGGCTCGAAGTCCAGGCGGCGCTGGAGCGCGGGAAGGGAGACGGTCTCCATGGCGGCCGGGATGACGTTGAGACCGCGTTTGATGTCGATCTCCATGTAGTTGCGCGTCGTCGCGCCGATGTCCTGCTGGAGCAGATGCCGGCCGATCGAGAACGGCGCCACCGACCGCTGCGCCTCCTTCGAGCCGCCGCCGACGAGGGCGAGCGGCTGCCGCTGGTCGACGATCGTGGGCTCCGCCCCCCAGTTGGTGAAATAGACCTCCGTGCGCTGGTAGCGGGCGACGCCGAAGACGACGGCGCCGCCGAGCAGCACGACGCCGAGTCCGAGCCAGAGCGGGAGCAGCTTGGTCTGCCGCCGCGCGCCCTTGGGCGCAACGGGCATGCGGCGCCGTTTGTCGACCACCTCGTAGATCTCCACCGGCTCCCCGAGGCCCTTGAGGCGGTAGCTGCCGTGCAGCTTCCACCCGAGGTCGCGACCCGCCTGCGCGTGCAACCAACCGCTCGCACTGTCGAAGACCGGATACGTGAGGTAGATCTGCCCGGCGTCGGCGAGGCCCTCGACCCGCGAGGCGCGGTTGACGTGCCGGCCGACGAGATCGAGCCGGGTCTGGTTCTCCACCGCCACCTGCCCCATGTGCAGGCCGATGCGGATGCCGAGGGTCTCGTGGTCCGGATGCGCCCCGTTGAAGGCGGCGGTCTCCTGCTGGATCCGCAACGCCCGGTCCACGGCCGTCGACGGCTCGGCGAACACCGCCATGACCGAATCGCCGATGTGCTTCACGACCAGCCCCGCCCCGCCCTCCTCGATCGCCCGGACCACGATCTGGTCGTGCGCATTGAGGAGCTCCACGGCGTGCCGCTCGCCCCGGCGCTCCGCGATCGCGGTGAAGCCCTTGATGTCGGTGAAGAGGATGACCAGCACCGAGGTCTGCCGCTGGATGCGATATCTCTCGATGTTCGAGAGCTCCAGGTTGGTCAGTTCGAGGGGCGGCCGGTTCTCCATGACCGCGATGGAAGCAGAAGCCCCATCTGCCACCACCAAATTTTCGCGACGATTGTCACCTGCCCCTCGGTACCCCGGGGCGATCGCCCGCCGCCGCGCGGTCCACGGTCTACCGCCGCCCGGCCAGCGCCCGCTGCAGCCGAGCCAGCGTGCGCCCGAGCTGCCCCGGCTTCAGCGCGTGTTCCCAGAGGTGCAGCACGCGCCAGCCCGCCGCCCGCAACGCCCGGTCGATCCGCCGGTCGCGCGCCCGGTTGGCCGCGATCTTCGCGTCCCAGAACGCCCGCCGGGCCTTCGGCCGCGTGTAGTGGGCGGGGCAGCCGTGCCAGAAGCACCCGTCGACGAAGACCACCAGCCGCTGCAACCGGAAGACGAAGTCGGGCCGCACGACCACGGGACGACGGAGGACCGAGGACGGACGGCAGGCTGTAACCACAGATCTCACGGATGGGCACGGATGCCCGACCGTGGCGCGGTGCTTCAGCCCGCGTCTGTCCTGCGTCATCCGTCCTCTGCCATCCGCCCTCCGTTCTCCATCCTCAGTCGTCTGTCCTCGCAGGCGCAGCCTGCATCCCCGGCGCCAGCCGCGGATCCGCGCCGCGCGCAAAAGCGCCACCAGCCGCAGCTCCGTCGACGCGTTCCCCGCCGACCGGATCCGCGCCATCAGGGCGCTGCGCTGCTTCGAGGTGAGGATATCGGCCATAGCTCCGCGCCTCAGCACCTGGTTTTGCCGGGCATTCCCCTGGTATTTCCAGGGACATCATCAGCCTCTGCTGGGCACCGATAGACCAAGGCCAAGTCCGGCAGCGCCCGCTTGTTGAACGCCACGTACCACGCGTTCATCCGTTTGTCCCACGAACGGGCCTCGACGAACTGCGCCCAGCTGAGCTGATGGATCGATTCCAGCGCCCAGTCCTTCGTCAGCTTCACGATGAGGATGTGCTCGAAGAGCTGTTTGTCCTTCGCCCCTCGCTCGGGATAGATGGTACCGGTCTTCGATCCTTCGCAGACGGTCTTAATGGAATAACGGTCTCCGTCGCGCGAGAGCGCGTCGACGTTCTTGGTCCCGGGCGGCGCGAGTTGCAGCTTCGGCAATCCCACAGTCTTCCCAAAATGGTCGATCACGAGCCGCTCGCCCACAGCGCCGACAGAATCGGCGAGCCCGCGTTTTCGCATCTCTGCACGAAGACCTGCGCGAAGCTGAAGCAACGCTTGGTCAGACATCCGCAAAAGTGCACGGTTCATTAGCGGAACGACACGAAACCAACGCGTGCAGAATGACTCGCATGCCAATTTCTCAGAGATGCCGTGGGTAGTTCACGGAGCCGAAACCATGGGATAAGCCACTCGGGCTCTTTGCCAGGTGGCATGGTCATTTTGTAGCGGCTGCAAAAGACCATGAAGATGTTCTGGGATGGAAAACCGCCGGCAGGCCACCGCAGAAAGAATTCTGGCAAGCCGTAGTAAGCGTCCGTCACTCGCGCGTGCACCTTGCCAGCGGCCGGACCGAGAACGCCTCCGATTAACATGCATTGACGCCTAGTTCCCTGGTGGAAGTCACATGCAGGAGAAACCTCAAGAAGTACAGGGTGGACGTTCTGTTTCCATTCTTCCGCCGTCCACACGCTATCCTTCTCAAGCTTGGAGTAGCACGCCTTAACCAGGCCCTTGGGATGCTCCCCGAAAACCTCTTCGAATTTCTCCGGCTGTGCTAGTTTGTAGACGACACCCGGAATAAAGGCACGAGAACCGGCTTGGACAGCAGCGGTCAGAAGAAGGCCATTGAGTTGGGATGCGAAATGCGAGCTGTCGCCCAATCCCGAATTCTCGGAAAGCCAAGTGCCATGCCGGGCTAGAGCTTCCAGGCCTTGAGTTTGCTCCAATTCATCTGCCAAAGACTGTGCCAGAACCGTCGACAAATGACGATGGGCCAACGACGCAGAACAATCTGGGCCGCCCTGTTCTTTTGCCAACCTGCGGAATACAGCCCTTAGCTTCTCATCAAGAGCCAGCGTTCCGTTTCCATTGTTACCGCCAGATGGGGCCACTTGGAGTGCCAAAGATGTGAGATCTTCGCTGATGGAGATCCCAGCCTCACGGACTAAAGTCTCCCAAGACCAGAGCAGATCACACGCTGGAAACTCCCGGAGTACCTTCTCAATATCCGCTTGGAGCGCAGTGACCCAGGCGCCTGGATCGCTCGGGCGGTCGACGCCTGGCTTCGGTTTGGCCATTTCAGTGAAGATTAGCCTGCCCCGAAATCTGGGCTCCGCCTCAAGCACAGCGCTTTTGAACAAATCGGCTGCGGTTGGCTGGTCATCTGGGGGAAGCTCCGAATCCCCATTCCGCTCATCCGTGTGCTTGCTCCAAATCACCACGAGCACAGGAGCTGTATCTGCAGACACCACACTCATGAACACATTTGCGGTATGGGCCGCAGCGGTCTTCCCAAATGATCCGGAAAGATACAGGTCGGTGAAAACAATCCTAAGGCCTTTGAACGGGTGCGGAGGAAGAGGCGATCCGCTGTCGCCTCGGACATGGACACACGCAACGCCCAATTTCAGAAGTGCGTCCAAAATTGGCTGATAGTCCGGCTGCTCGTCGTCGATCACGCACACCGATGGAGCTGCAAGGCGAGGGATCATGTTATCTGAGGAATTGAAGGGCTACGACGGCGCCGTCGAATTCATCGGCCAGTTCAATGTCGCCAAAGTCAGGGAACACGAGTCTCCCCTTATTGGTGCGCATCACCTCGTTGACGATGTAGAGTCCGAGCCCCATCCCACCGTTGCGGCGAGTGAAGAATGGAGCTATCAGGTCCTCAGGATCGTCGTTGCCAAAGCCGGGTCCATTGTCTGCGACAACTATAGCCGGACCGCCCTCCAGATCGATTGTTGTCGAGATCAGCAGTCTCTTCCTTTTCGGACTCTTCACCTCCAGCCAGTGAATCGAGTTGTCGATCAAGTTAGTAAGTGAAGCGACCAACATTTGCTTCGATCCCTCCACTCTGAAATCCGCACATCCATCTTTCGTGCCGTCCGTAAGTTCGATTCCATGTCGCCTAAGTCGGAGCTCGGTCGAGAAGATCGCTTCTTTGATGAGAATGGATGCCGAGGTCTTGGCGACCGCAGGGTTCTTCAGGAGGTTGGTGACCGGTCGCATCGCACGATAGAGGCGATCAACGAGCTCCGTCACTCGCTCCGGCTCAGCGTTCCGCTTGGTAGCCGCGCGCAGCTCATCCAAGATCTTTTCCGCTCCGTGAAGCAATATCCCGAGAGAAAGCCCCGGAACTGCCGCGTGCAGAAGTTGGTCGCGATAGATCTCAAACTCCTTCTCCACCGCCTTGAGCTTCGGCTCCACCTCCGCCAGAACCCCCCGGTCTTCAAGTGCTCCACGGAGCTCGGATAACTTCGTGAAGATCTTCTGCCCCGTTCCCTT
>JAEXPG010000352.1 GCA_023447015.1 Verrucomicrobiota bacterium | reverse complement strand
GCTTGCTCGGCGTTGTTGATGTTGTAGGCGCCGATGGCGAACTTGCCATAGGCCACCTTGAACAGTTTGGCGGTCGTAACGATCATAGGGAAAAGAAGTTCGCGAACGTCGACGTGTATGCCAGTCGCGGGGCGCTCAACAAGCGCTTTTTCCTCGGCTGCACGAATATTTTGCGGGAGGCGCCACGCCGGGGAGGCCGGGATCGGGCATGAGTGACGGGAGACGACACGGATTCACCGCTGGTCGGGCGGACCGGTGCCCGGCGGAAAGCGCACTTCATCGAGGATTCTCGAGCGGGGTCAGCGGGGCCCTCCGAGTGCGTGGGCGACCGCGGCATGGACGGGCTTGGGGCGCATCGCGTCGTCCCACAGATAGGGGTCGTTGGGACGGAGGAGGCTGAAAGGGGGAAGCTCGTCGTACCAGTTGCCGCGATCGCCCAGCCCCCAGAAGGTCACCCCGCGGCAAGCCGGGTGGTTGCGGGCGACCCGCACGAGTTCGGCGACGGCCTCGGCTTGGGCCGTGTAGGGATCGGCCGCGCCATCGAACATGCGCAGCCGGCAGTCCACCTCGGTGAACTCCACTTTGAAGCCCAGCGCGGCGATCTGGTCGAGGTAGGCGCGCAGCGCGGCGGCGGTGGGCACCGGGACCATGTTGATGTGCCCTTGCAGGCCGATGCCGTCGATCGGCACACCACGCCGTTTCAGTTCGGCGAGCAACTGGAGGAACTGCGTCGAGCGTGCGCCGTCGTACTCCCACAGTTGCTCGTTGAGGTAGAGCGCGACCGATGGATCGGCCTCCCGCGCGCAGCGGAAGGCATGTTCGATGTAGTCGGTGCCGAGCGTGCGCTGGAATACGTTGTCGTGCATCTTGGCGGAGGTCCAGGAGAGCGGCTCGTTCACGACATCCCATTGGCCGATGCGACCGCGGAAGTGGTCGAGCGTCGTGCGGATGTGGTGGCGCATCGCCTCGCGCAGCGTGCCAGCGGGGTCGGCGGCGGAGCGGACCGCCTCCTCCAAGCCGTCGGGAATCTCCAGGTGGCCCCAGACCAGCACGTGGCCGCGCACTTGGAGACCGAGTGCACGGGCGCCGTCGACGATGCGATCGGCCGGCGCGAAGTCGTAGGCGCCGAGGCGCCCGCCCTTGAGCAACTGGCGCCACTTGGTGGCGTTCTCCGGGGTGACGGAGTTGAACTCCGCGCGGAGGAGCTCGGGATGTTGTTTGAGCACCGGTTCGGAGACCGCCACGCCGACGCGGAAGCCGGAGCCGGCGACCTGCGCGGCGAGCGGGCACGGCGGTGGCGCGGGTTGGGCGGCGTAGGGGCGCGGGTAGTCGCGGGGCGAGAACCAGTGCCAGCCGATGAGCGCGATGACGGCCGCCTCGGCGACGAGCAGCAGCCACCAGGCCGCGCGCGCACGCCGGAGCACGGCGAGGACGAGCAGCGCGAGCAGGGTGACGGCGAAGACGCCCAACGCGGCGGGCAAAACGGGGCCGAGAATCTGGGGCAGCATGGTGTGATCAGGTGGGGACAACTCTCTGCCCCGCTTCGACTGGTTCACAACTGGAACTCGGGGAACGGCGAGTTCGTGGGGACAGGCGGAGGAACCGGCGGGCGCGGCTGCCGCCGGGTGCTTGCCTCGCGAAGGACCCAGGCCAACCATCCCGGCGCCATGATCATCGACTGCCACGTGCACCTCTATCCCGACGAGGCGATCGCCGACCCGGCGGCTTGGGCGGCGGCGCGGGGCGAGGCGCGGTGGGCGGCGATGGTCGGGCCGCGCGGGGACGGGGGCGCGAGTCTGCAGGGTTGGGCGAACGAAGACCGTCTTCTGCGCGACATGGACGCTGCCGGTGTCGACCGGGCCGTGCTGCTCGGCTGGTACTGGGAGAAACCCGCCACATGCGCCGAGCAGAATCGTTTCCATGCCGAGTGCGTCCGGCGGCACCCCGACCGGTTCGAGGGTTTCGCCACGCTGCATGCGGCGGCGGGCGAAACGGGCGTGCGCGCCGAATTGGAGCGGTGCCGCGCCGAAGGTCTTTCGGGTTTGGGTGAACTATGTCCGCCGGCGCAGGGCTTCGGCTACGATGCGCCGGCGCTGGCAGCGGCGCTGGATCTGGCCGGGCACTGGCGTTGGCCGGTGAACCTGCACGTGACAGAACCGGCGGGGCGGGCCTATCCCGGACGGGTGGAGACACCGTTCATGGAATTGCTGGCGGTGGCGGGACGGCATCCGGAGGTGCGGTTCGTGTTCGCGCATTGGGGCGGGATGCTGCCGTTCTTCGAACTGAACCGCGCGGTCGAGAAGCCGCTCGCGAACGTGTGGTACGACACGGCGGCGTCGCCGCTGCTCTACCGGCCGGAGGTTTTTCCCCTTGTGGCGCGTGCGGTCGGAGCCGAGCACATTGTGTACGGCTCGGACTATCCGCTGCGGCTGTACCCGAAGATTCACTCCGAGCCGGAGTTCGCGCGGTTTCTCGGCGAGATCCGCGGGAGCGGCCTGACCGAAGCCGAGCTCGCCGCGGTGCTGGGCGCGAACTGGCGGCGGCTGCGGGAGTCCGCGCCCTGAGTCCGGGTGTGCAAGGGGACTGAACGTTTCGCCGGAGCGGTGCGCGACCCCCGGCTGCAATCCGGAGGGGCTACGTCAACCAATAGGTGACAACGGAGGGTCGTGAAACAACGCCGGGCGCAAGAGGCGTTTCTCACGAGGGCAGGCGTGGCCCGCGGGGGCTCATTGCCGGCACAGACGGAGCGAGTCGGGACGACCCGCGGCGGGCGCCCGACGTGGGCACACGCGCCTCACGCCCACTCGGGCGGGTTCTGGAGGGCGGGCTTGAGGACGCCGATGCAGGGCAGGTTGCGGTAGCGCTCGGCGAAATCCAGGCCGTAGCCGACCACGAAGCGGTCGGGAATCTCGAACCCGACGAAATCGGCCTCGAAGGGCACCTCGCGCCGCCCGCGTTTGTCGAGCAGCACGCAGGTGCGCACGGAGGCCGGCTTCATGGCCGAGATGAGCTCGACGACCATCGCGAGCGTCTTGCCCGTGTCGAGGATGTCGTCGATGAGCAGAACGTGCCGGTTCTCGATGTCGAGGGTGAGGCTGCTGCGCAGCTGGGGCTCGGTGACGGCCTGCGTGGCGTTGCGGTAGCTCGAGACGCGGACGCAGTCGAGGCGGATGGGGCGGTTGATCAGCCGGATGAGATCGGCGGTGAAGAGGAGCGCGCCGTTGATGATGGCGATGGCGGTGATCTCCTGACCGGCGTAGGCCTTGTCGATCACGCCGGCGAGCGCGGCCAGCCGCTGTTTGATCTGCGCCTCGGTGACGAGGATTTCGGCGAGGTCCTTGTGGGCTGGGATCTTGGTGCGCGCAGGCATGATGGAGCGGCGAGGGTAGGGCGGGCGCCGGAGTGCTGGCAACCGGGTTTCGGCGGGACGGGCGGCTGCGGCGCCCGCCTTGACTTCGCCGCCCGGCGGGCGTTGCCTCCGTCACCGCGACCAGCCCATGATTCCCATCGGCATCCAGAAGGTCAGCAAACGTTTCGGAGCGACGGTGGCGCTCGACTCCCTCGATCTCGCGATCAATCCGGGCGAGCTCTTTTTCCTCCTCGGCGCCAGCGGCTGCGGGAAGACGACGTTGCTGCGCTGTCTCGCCGGCTTCGAGAAACCGGATTCCGGCACGATCCATTTCGGTGAGAACGAAGTGACGGGGTTGGCGCCGCACGAGCGCAACACCGGGATGGTCTTCCAGAGCTATGCGCTCTGGCCGCATCTCACGGTCGCCCAGAACGTCGCCTTCGGCCTCGAGGAGCGGCGCACCCCGAAGGAGGAGATCGCGAAGCGGGTGGCCCAGGCCTTGGAGTCGGTCCAGATGGGACTGCTCGGCGCGCGCAAACCGAACCAGCTCTCCGGCGGGCAGCAGCAGCGGGTCGCGCTGGCCCGCGCGCTTGTCGTGCGGCCGCGGTGTCTGTTGCTCGACGAGCCGTTGTCGAACCTGGATGCCCGACTCCGCGCCGAAATGCGCGGCGAGATCAGGCGCGTGTGCAAGGATCACCAGCTCACCACCGTCTACGTGACCCACGACCAGAAGGAGGCGCTTGCGATCGCCGACCGGATGGCGGTGATGGACTCCGGGCGCATCCTCCAGATCGGCGCGCCGCGCGAGGTCTACGCGCGGCCGAGCTCGACCGCGGTGGCGCGCTTTATCGGCGAGACGAATCTGCTCAAGGGGCGCATCGTCGGGATCGAGGGCGGACACCTGCTGGTCGACACCCCGGTGTGCCGTTTCCTCGGGCTGGCCGGGGACCCGAACGAGGCCCCCCGGCGCGGGGCGGAGGTGTTTGTCGCGGTGCGGCCGGAATGCTGGCGGCTGGTCCGCGAGCAACCGGCGAACAACGGGGTGCGCGGGCGCATCGCCGAGACGGCCTATCTCGGGGAGATCGCCCAGCACCGTTTCGTCTGCGGCGACACCGAGCTGCGGCTCCACGAGATGAATCCGCGCTTCGTCGGGGCGGCCGCGCAGGGGGAGTTCTGGGTGTGGGCCGAGCCGAACGACGTGGTCGTGCTGAAACAGTAGCGCGAGCACAACCCGCAACGGAGCATCCGCCATGTGGCCCCGCCATCTCATCCTCGGCTTGCTGGCGGTGCTGGTGATCGTGCCGTTCGCCCTCCGGCCGCGGGAGCGGACCGCCGAGGCGGAGCGCACGGTGGTGGTGGTCACGCCCCACAACGAGGCGACTCGGCAAGAGTTCGGCGAGGCCTTCGCGCGGTGGTACCAGGCGCGCACCGGCAAGTCCGTGCGGGTCGATTGGCGCGTGATCGGCGGGGCAAGCGAGACGGTCCGGTACCTGCGCGCCGGCTATGGGGCGGCGTTCGAGGTGCACTGGAGCAAGCTCGGCCGGACTTGGAGTCCGTCGCTTGCCTCAGCGGCGATGGACGAGCACATCGTGCCGGACGACTCGCCGCAGGACGACACGCCGGAGCAGGCGGCGCGGCGCGAGTTTCTGGCCTCGAAGGTTGGCATCGGCCTCGACGTCTTCTTCGGCGGTGGAAGCTACGAACACGCCCGGGAGGCGCGGGCGGGAAGGTTGGTCGACGCCGGCATGCGCGAGCGACATCCGGAGTGGTTCACCGACGCGGTTCTGCCCGCGACCTGGGCTGGGGAGGAGCTGCAGGATGCGCATGGCCGCTGGTACGGCACGGTGCTTTCCGCCTACGGACTTCTGAGCAATTCCGACTCGCTGCGGCGCCTGGGCCTGAAGGAAGTGACCGGGTGGCGAGACCTCACCCGGCCGGAGTTGGTGGGCGAGGTGGCCATGGCCGACCCGACCCGCAGCGCCTCGGTCGCGGCGGCACTCGAGATGGTGGTGCAGGAGCAGATGCAGGCGCGTCTCGAGGCCTTGCGGACGGAGGAGCCGGACGAAGGGAGGCGCGAAGCGCGGGCGGTGCGCGAGGGCTGGATCGAGGGGGTGCGCCTCCTGCAGCTCGCGGCGGCCAATGCGCGCTACTTCACGGACAGCTCGCAGAAGCCCCCGATCGACGTGGCGCAGGGCGATGCGGCAGTCGGCATCTGCATCGATTTCTACGGCCGGTTCCAAGCGGAGGCGCTTGAACGGCGCCAAGGCGGAGCGCGGGTGCGATTCGTGACGCCCCACGGCGGCTCGGCCTACACCAGCGATCCGATCGCGCTCCTGCGCGGCGCCCCGAATGCCGAGGTCGCCAAGGACTTCATCGAGTTCGTGCTCTCGATGGAGGGGCAACGCCTCTGGAACCAGCGCGTGGGAACCCCGGGTGGTCCGGCGCGGTTCGCGCTGCGGCGGATTCCGGTGCGCCGCGACTACTACGGTTTGGCGGAACTGCAGCCGTGGCGTTCGGATCCTGAGGTGAATCCGTACGACCCGGCCGGGCAGCTGCGCTACCGGCCGGAGTGGACAGGCGGGATGTTGCGCGAGCTGGCGTTCATCGTGCGGGTGGTCTGCCAGGACAGCCATTCCGAGCTCCAGTCCGCATGGCGGGAGGTCGTGGCCTGCGGCACCCCGCCCAGGCTGGTGGCCGCGCTCGGGGATCTCGCCGTGGTCGACTACGACCGGGCGCGCGGGGAGATCCGCCGGCGGCTGGCGGCGCGGGACAAAACCGACGAGATGGCGCTCGCGCGGGAGCTCATCGAGCACTTCCGGCTCCAGTATCGGGCGGTGGAACGGCAGGCTCGGGACCGGCGCTGACCTGCCGGGAGGTTGCCGGCGGCAGCACTTGCGCGAGGACGTGGGCGACGTCGCGCGCTTCGTAGGGCTTGCGGATCATCGCGGCGAAGCCGAAGTCGCGGTGGTTGGCCAGGACCGGGTCGCCGGAGTACCCGCTGGAGACGATGCCGCAGACCCTCGGGTCGACCGCGCGGAGCTGCGCCATCGCCTCGGCGCCGCCCATGCCGCCGGGCACGGTCAGGTCGAGGATCACGGCATCGAACGGCCGGCCGGAATCACGGGCCGCCAGGTATTCGCGCACGGCGGCGGCGCCATCCGCGACGGTCTGGAACTCGAGACCGAGGCGCCGGAAGAGGAGGGCGGCGGTGCGTCGGATCTGTTCCTCGTCGTCCATGAAAAGGATACGTCCGGAGACCTGCGGCCGGACTCCGAGCGGATCGACATTGGGCGCCGTCGGGGCGGTCTCGGCGGCGGGGAGCCAGATGGTGAACGTCGTACCGTTCCCGAGCGCCGACGCCACCTCGATCTGACCCTGATGCCGGCGGACGATCGAGTACACCGTGGCGAGCCCGAGCCCGTTGCCGGTCTGCTTGGTGGTGAAGTAGGGGTCGAAGATCCGGGGGATGAGGTCCGCCGGGATGCCGGTGCCCTGGTCGGCGATCGTGAGCTGGACGTAGCGTCCGGCCGGCAGGTCGGCAACGGTGTGGGCGTCGAGGTGCGTGTTGCGAAGCGCGACGATGACGACGCCGCCGTTGGGCATGGCCTGGGCCGCATTGAGCACGAGATTGTGGACCACCTGACCGATCTGCCCGCGGTCGACCTGCGCGGGCCAGAGGTCGTCGGCGAAATCGTAGAGGCAGCTCACCTTCGAACCGTGGCGGGCAAACTCGCCGGACTCGCGGACCACCTCGGGCAGCGCCACCGCGGCGCGGACGGGCTCGCCGCCCTTGGCGAAGGTGAGCAGCTGGAGCGTGAGATCGCGGGCGCGGAGACTTGCCCGGGTGCTGTCGGCGATGCACTGCTCGGTGTCGCGGTCGAACTTCCGGTCCAAGCGGAGGAGGGAGAGGTTGCAGATGACGACGTTGAGCAGGTTGTTGAAATCATGGGCGATGCCGCCGGCGAGCAGGCCCAGCGACTCGAGTTTGGAGGTGCGCACGAGGGTCGCCTCGTTGCGGGCCGCCTTCTCCTTCTCGTACTGCTCGCGGATCAGCTCGGTCTGGCGGTGCACGCGGCGGCGCAGGGCCACGACCCACGCGAAGCCGCCGACCGTCACAAAGGCGAGGACGCCGCTCACCCCGAGGGCGCGGCGCACCGTCCACCAGTCAGGGCGGGCGAGGATCCGCACATCGGCGGGGCGGCGCAGGAGGACCCGGGCCGAGCTCGGGCGCTTGTACTCGTCCAGGTTGACTTCGTAGACCCCGGTGAGGGCGACGCGGCTGCCGGGCGCCCAGGCTCCGGGCAAGTCGGGTTTGGGACGGTCGATGAGCGCCTCGAAGATCCCGGTGTCGTTCTGCAACGTCAGCCTGGTGCCGCGCTCCTGCGGGGAGACATCGAGCAACGTCCCCTCGACTTCGACGAGCCGCCCGTCCGCTTCGGGGTCGACCGGACGCAGGCCGGCCAGGGCGAGCGGCGGCGGTTCCGCCCCACTGTCGATCTTGCGGTAGGTGCCCTCGTGAAGCACGACCCGGATGCTTTCGCGGCAGGGGAAGCCCACGACCTCGACCCGGTCCCCGGGCACCAGGGGCTCGACATCGCGGCTGAGCACGAGGAGGCCGTCGGCGCCGTCCTGCACATGGAGCACGCGGCCTGGCAACTGGCCGACGACAACGCCGCTGATACGGACGCGCCGGTTGAAGGCCAGCAACGAGCCGAACTGACGGAGACTCGCGATGGTGTGCGCGGGGACGGAGAAGGGGTCGGCCGGGGCCCGCTCCTCGACGGCAAGCGAGGATGCGTCGGGCACCCAGAGCCGGACGGCGTCGAGCTGGCGCTTCTCGTTGGCGATCGCGCTGCAGACCCCACGGAGCCGCACCACGGCCCCGCGCAGGCCGACCAGCGGGGCATTGTCGGGGAGCATGGCCGAGAAGGTGCCGGCGGAGGTGCCGACCTCGAGTCGCGACCAAGGGCCTGCGGTCGTGATGTCGCGGACATAACCGCTCATGGTGACCCATTGTGCCTCCTCGACGCCGGTGAGCGCCTGCTCGAGCGTGACCGGGTGGCCCTCGGGCAAATCCATGACGCCGGCGGAGTGCACACCGGACGCCCGCACAACAGGGGCGAAGGTGCCCGACTCGGAGACCCCGACGACCTCGACCTTGTTGCCGACCGGCGGGGCGGGGGTTCGGTCCTCGGGCTTTCGCACGCAAGCCCCACCGGTGCCGTCGAGGACGAAGAAGAATGGCGAATCAGGGTGCGACCAAGTGACGACTCCGGTGAGCTGCACAGGGTAGCCGCGGTCCGCATCGGAGGGGCTCAGCTCGCGCAGTTGGGCGGCGAGGCGGAGCCGGGGCAGGCCGCGGAGCGTTGCCGTCTGCTGCTGCGAGCGGCGAAACAGGCCTTGCTCCAGCCTCCAGTCCGCACCGCCGGTCCGTGGAAATCCGATCGTTTCGATCTGGTCCCCAACCTGGATGGACGTCGTTTGAGGCGAAAGGACGGTGATCTGTCCGGAGTGGTCGCGGATGGTCACATTCCGGCCCGGCTGGACGGCCCGGGCGATGCCGTTGATGTGGACGAGTTTGTCGCCGGGCAGGCCGGGCAGATCCTGGATGGGCGTGGGCGGGGCGGCGAAGCGGTCGTCACGGTCGAGCCAGCCGACAACCGCGACCTGCTCGGGGCTGTTGGTGCAGAGCTCGAGCCGGGTGTATTGACCGGCGGGATTCGGAGTGGCGCAGAACAGGCCCGTGGCCCGGATGATGGCCTGCTCCAGCACGGGCACCGGGGTGTCGACCGGGTGGGGAAGCCAGACGGTGACCAACCGGCCATCGGCGACAACATCGAGCGTCAGGTGCGCCGGGTCCTTGTCGGTCTGGCGATCCACGAGCCCTTCCAGCGTGAGAAAACTCGCGTGCAGCGATTCGGCCCGGTCCATGCGGCCGCGCGCGTCCAGTGGTTCGAGCGGGACCGGTTCGCCGATCAGCGTGAAACGGACCTGATCGAGGAGGGAAGTTGTTCCGGTGTGATAGGAGCCCTCGATGAGCACACGTTGGCCCGGCTTGGTCTGGGGCAGGACCTCGGTGAAACCAAGGTAGCCGGTGATGTCACCGCAGCGTGCCCACATTCCCTTCCAGAGGGCGTCGTGGTAGAGGACCACGACCTCCATGCGGACGGGATGGGAGGCTTCGGCTTCCGCCGGCCCCGCCGCATGCCAGAGCGCCGGGAATCCGGTGATGACAAGCGCGGGATCGGCCGCCGTGCTCCGCGGGGCCGCGGCGAACAGGCCCAACACGGCCGCGAGCAGGAGCGGGGTGGGGCGACGCATGGCGAGTCGGTTCTAGCAACGCTTCGCCAGGTCGATCGGCACGGCCATCGGGTGCAACGCGGTCAGTTGCCCTCGACGTCCTCGATCGCGATGCCGTAGGTGCGGCCGTCGAC
>JAEXPG010000314.1 GCA_023447015.1 Verrucomicrobiota bacterium | reverse complement strand
CGGTACTCCCGATCGTGAGTTCCCCCACCGAGCCCGTCCTCCCCGTCCCTGCACGACCGGTGCCGGAGTCTCCGCGCCGCCCCTCCGCGCTGCTGCTCCCTCTGATCTACCTCGGTTTCGTCAGCCTCGGGCTGCCCGATGGTACCCTCGGCGTCGCGTGGCCACGCATGCACCTCGACCTCCACCAGCCGCTCGAGATGGCCGGTGCGCTGATGATCGTCGCCACGCTGCTCTCCGCCGCCACCAGCTTCTCGAGCGGACGGATCCTCGCTCGCTTCGCCACCGGCCCGGTCGTCCTCGCCAGTTGCGGGCTCACCGGCGGCGCGCTGCTGCCCACCTCCCAAGCCCCCTCGTTTCTCTGGATCGTCGCCGCCGCGGTGCCGCTTGGCATCGGCGCCGGCGCCGTCGACGCCGCGCTCAATGGATACGTCGCCCGACACTACAGCGGCCGCCACATGAATTGGCTGCATGCCTGCTGGGGCATCGGGGCGACCGCCGGTCCGGTGCTCATGACGCGGGCGCTCGCCTCCGCCCACGGCTGGCGCGGCGGATACCTCCAGATTGCAACGATGCAGCTCGCCCTTGCGGTCCTCTTCGCACTCACCCTGCGGCTCTGGGCCGCCCCGCCGGAGAAACCGGCGACAGCCCCACAATCCACCCGCGCCGCCCCGGCGCCGGGCCCCACCCTGCATCGGGCGAACTCCTGCGCCGGCTGGCTCTCCGCCGGGATCTTCCTGCTCTACGTCGCGACCGAGATGACCGCGGGACTCTGGGCCAACTCGATCCTCGTCGTCAGCCGCGGCGTGCCGCAGCCGACCGCCGGTCTCTGCGTTTCGCTCTTCTATGCCATGATCACCGGCGGCCGGATCGGCACCGGCTTCGTGGTCGATCGTTGGGGCAACCGCCGCCTGGTGACACTCGGCGGCGTGCTCGCGCTCGCCGGCGCGTTCCTCTTCACGCAAGCCGGTTCGGCCGCCAGCGCGGCGTTGGCGTTGGGATTGATGGGGCTGGGCTTCTCGCCGATCTACCCGGGATTGATGCACGAGGTGCCGCGACGGTTTGCGCCCGACGACGTCTTTACCGTCATCGGGCGCCAATCCGGGGCCGCGTGCATCGGCGCGGCGCTGTTTCCCGCCGCTGCGGGCATGCTCTCATCCGCCCTCACCCTGGAGTCGATCGCGTGGGCGATCGCCCTCGGCGCAGCCGGCCTCGTTGCATCGATCCGCCGTCTGGACCGGATCAGCTGACCCTGTCCGGACAACTCCCACGCAACGAAGACTGCCGGTCGCGAGCTTCCAATGCCGGGCCTCCGGCCACGGCAGATCCGACGCAGGCAAGCCCACACGCCACGCACCGGTGATCGAAGTCCGGCTTGTAGGCCAGGGGAAGAACGCGCACCTTCGCGGTCAACCCGGCCAGCCACCGCCCCCTGCGCGCCCGACGACGAGTTCCCCTCTCCCGCCGAGCGGTTCTCCCAACCCGCGAACGTCCTCCGCATGCAACCGTTGTCCCTCGTCCGCCCGCTCGCCCTCCGTGCGCGCACCACCCTGTCCGCCCTCGCACTCACCGCCTCGCTCCACGCCGCCACCGTCATCCCCACCCTCGAACTCGAATCAATCTCCCCTGACGGCACGACCGCCAGCCTCACCCTCGCCGCGTCGCCCGGACGCTACACCATCCAAACCACCTCCGACCTGTCGGCTCCATGGCAGGATGCCCTCTCGCTGGTGGTCGATGGCGCCGGAGTCACCGACTTCTCCCTGCCTACCGGCGGGGCCGGGCGTCGCTTCTTCCGCGGCCTGACCAACGACGCCATCGTCGTCGAGACCACGGGCGCAGACTTCACCCCGATCGTCGAGTGTGCCGCCGGTGGACCGAGCACCGTGCGCTGGCACTGGAGCAACGGGACAACGAGCAACGACTACCCCCAACCGATCCGCCATTTCGGTTCCGCCGCGGCGCGCCAGCACAGCCTCGAGATCGTCGCACCAGCGCGCCTCACCAAGTTCAACCTCGGCTTCAACGGCGCCGACGGCGGCGGCTCGACACCGCTTGATCCGCTCGCCGGCCAGAACGTCAGTCGCATCACCTTCCCCGCCCCGCTCACCGACCTCACCTGTTTCGGCGCAACCCACAACTACGCGCTCCGCGAGATCGATTTCACCGGGTTCACAAACGTCCAGTACATCGAGTGCTACGAGTGCAGCAGCCTGCAGCATGTCACCGTCACCGATCTTCCCTCCCTCCGCCGCCTCTGCGTCGAGTCGTGCGCGCTCACCGAACTCGACATCTCCGGACTCCCGGAGCTCGGCGACGTCCGCGGAGCGCTCAACCGCTTCACCAGCATCACTGTCGGCCGCGGCACCGGCCCCAAGATCTGGCACTGGTGCACCCGCGACAATCCGCAGATGACCCAGAACTTCGCCGACATCATGGGCAACTTCACGGCCATGCAGGAGCTCTACATCTGGAACACCAACCAGCACGGCGCTTTCACCATCGGCTCGATGGTCCTGCGCGACTTCGAGGCCGCACAGAACCACTTCACCAGCGTCTCGCTCCCCGGCCGCGCCAACCTGCAGATCTGCTACCTCCAGTACAACGACCTCACCAGCATCGACCTCTCCGGGTGCACCGGCCTGCGCGAGCTCGACCTCTCCCACAACCAGCTCGCGCCCGACACGGTCGACGCCCTCCTCGCGCTGCTCGACACCACCTGTTTCCAGCTGGGCCGCGTCGATCTGTCCAACAATCCGGGCCAGCCCTCCGCAGCTGGTGTCGCCCACGCCCAGAGCCTCGCGGCTCGTGGGGTGAACGTCGTCATCGATGTCGAGATTCCGGAGGAGAACGACGGGCGGTACGATGTTCCCGGCGGAAGCAGCGCGATCACCTTCACCACCTCCAGCCAGCAGCCCCACATGGAGATCCGCGTCACCGGCACCCCCGCCTCCGTGATCTGGCATTGGGGCGATGGGACCATCACGCGCGGTGCACTGGTCGCCACCCATCAGTTTGATTCCGCCACTTCGCACACCAACTATGTCGAGGTCGTGCCCGCCTCCGCCGTCACCTACTTCGGCGCCCAGCAGGGGTACACCAGCCAGGGCATCACCGGCGTGCTCGGCGCGGCGAACTTCCCCAACCTCAACTTCCTCTATCTCTACCACGAGGAAGTCGCCGTCCTCGACATCGCCGGCTGCGCCGCACTCACGCAGCTGCACTTCGCCGACAACCCGGTCACCCCGGCCGTCTGCGACAAGTGGTTCACCGACCTCGACGCCGCGGTCGCCGGCCCCGCCACCGGGGCCGACTTCTTTTTCCCCAGTTCCGCGCGAACCAGCGCCAGCAACGCCGCCTACCAGAGCCTGGTCGCCAAGGGCTACGCGATGCACCCGTATTGAACCATGGCAGTGCAGGGACCGCCGCGTGTTTGCCGGTGAAACATGCGGCGGAAGTCGGTCGGTTTTCGGATGAAGAATCCAACCGATCGGCCGATTGATACCGCCCATGATCCGCTCCGGTTTCGCGGCAACACTCATCGTCTTTGCACTCGGTGCGCGGCTTGCCGCGGCCGACCCGGTCGTCCAGCACTGCGCCGACCAATGGATGCCCTACAACGGCGATCCCGCAGACCCGAAACCCGGCTACGTGATCGAGTTGGCCCGCGCCGTCTTTGAGCCGCAAGGCATCAAGGTCGAGTACGACGTCATGCCCTACAAGGAGGCACTCTCCACAGTGAAGGAGGGCCACCGCTCGGGCGCCATCGGGGCCAACAAGGACGAGGCCGAGGGACTCACCCTTCCCACCGAACCCATCGGCACCGTCGCCACCTGCCTGCTCACTCTCGCCAAGAGCAACTGGACCTACGACAACGTCGCTTCGTTTCGGAAAGCCCGACTCGGCGTGATCAAGGGCTACGCCTACTGGCCCGCGCTCGACACCTACATCGAGAGCAACACGAACAAGGAAGCCGTCTACGCCGCCGAGGGCGACGACCCGCTCGATGAGCTCATGAGCAAGCTGCAGAAGGGCGAGATTGATGTCGTCGTCGAGTCCGAGCCGATTCTTCTTTGGTACCTGCGCAGCCACAACATCGACCGCACCAGCGTGCGCGTGGTCTTCAAGGGGACGGCCGAGGCCATCTACGTCGCCTTCGCGCCGAACGACGATGGCCGACGCTTCGCCGGCCTGCTTGATGAGGGCATCCGCTCGCTGCGCAAGTCCGGCGACCTCGCCAAGCTCCTCCAACGCTACGGTCTGCGCGACTGGCAGTAGCTCCCGGCGTCCTTCCGCCGCTTTCCCGGCGTCTCACGAGTTGCCCGCGCACGTACCCGCGGTAGGAATGGACCATGCCCCAACTTCCCCGCCGCAGCTTCCTGCGCGACCTCGGCGCGCTCACCATCGGCACCGCGATCACCGCCCCGTTGGTCGCCGGCAAAACGCCCGACCCCGCGCGCCGTCGCCTGCTTCGTGCGGCCCATCTCACCGACATCCACGTCCGCCCTGATCTCGGCGCCCCCGAAGGCATGGCCGCCGCCATCCGCCATGCCCAGAACCAGCCCGACAAGCCCGACGTGCTCCTCTTCGGCGGCGACCTGATCATGGATTCGCTCTATGGTGACAAGGCAAGCGCCCACGCCCATTGGGACGTCTGGGAGCGCGTCTTCTCCGCCGAAGTGAAGCTTCCCTACCGCCTCTGCCTCGGCAACCACGACGTCTGGGGTTGGGGCAAGCACGACACGCCCGAGATCGAGTCCGATCCCGCCTACGGGAAACGCCTCGCACTCGACCGCCTCGGCATGAAGGACCGACACTACTCCTTCGATCTCGCCGACTGGCACTTCATCGTGCTCGACAGCATGGAGCGCCACACCGCCAGCAGCGCCGCCTACTGCGCCCGCATCGACGACGCCCAACTCTGGTGGCTCGCCCGTGACCTCGCGAAGACTCCTGCCACCACCCCGATCTGCATACTCTCGCACATTCCGATTCTGAGCGCCTGCGTCTTCTTCGATGGCGACCTCGCGCCCTTCGGCCAGTGGCAGATCCCCGGAGCCTGGGTGCACACCGATGTCGTCCGGCTGAAGACGCTGTTCCGCCGCCATCCCAATGTGAAGGTCTGCCTCAGCGGCCACATCCATCTCGCCGACGACGTGCAATACCTCGGCGTCCGCTACCTCTGCAACGGTGCGGTCTGCGGCGGCTGGTGGAAAGGGGCGTTCCAGGAGTTCGCCCCCGCCTACGCCCTCGTCGACTTCTACGACGATGGCTCCGTCGAGAACCAGCTCGTGCCCTACGGCGCCTGAACCGAAGTCCCGGAGAAAACCGAAGAGAAGAGGACCTGAGCCACAGCGTCCGCGAGCCGGGTCGCCGCCCCAGCACTCAATTCCGTTCCTGATTCCCTGATTTCCACATCTTCTCCGTCCGCTTCCGTTCACCTCTCCCTCATGCACAGATCGCGCTCGACCTCCGGCGGGCCTTCCGCGAACTGGGCGCGCAACCAATTCCATCCCCATGGGCAACATCCTCGTTCTCTACCACTCCAAGAGCGGCAACACCGCCAAAATGGCCCTCGAAGTCTCCGAGGGCGCCAAGCGCATCTCCGGCATGGAGGTGCGGCTGCGCTCCGTCCAGGAAGCCACCGCCGAAGACGTCCGCTGGTGCCACGGCATCGCCGTGGGCTCGCCGGTCAACATGGGCATCGTCGCCTGGGAGATGAAGCAGTTCTGGGACACGAAGATGCCCGCCGACTGGGGCCAGATCGACGGCCGCATCGGCTGCGCCTTCAGCTCGCAGGGCGGCTGGGGCGGTGGCGCCGAGCTCACCTGCCAGTCGATCCACACGATCCTCGTCAACTTCGGCTTCCTCGTCTTCGGCCTGCCCGACTACGTCGCCCACCAGTTCAATGTGCATTACGGCGCGACCATCTCCGGCGAGCCGCGCGAACCGCGCGAGATCGAGTCCTGCCGCCGTCTCGGACAACGCCTCGCCGAATGGGTTGCCGTCTACGTCGATGGCCGCCAAGCGGAGCACCCGCTCACCTCCGGCCGCAAACGTTTCCCGTGGTGACGGCCTCCGTCACCCGGGATTTGTCCCATCGATTCCGCAGCGACCGCATCCGGCGGCCGCCGCGGTCCGCTCACGCTCCGGGCCGGTAACCCTTCGCGAACAACGGCACGTTCTCGAAGTGCCGCAGGGCGGTCTGCCGGCCGTCCGTGTGCTCCACCTCGACGATGTCGAAACGCAAGGTCCGCGGCTTCTCCGCCAGCTGCGCGATGTAGGCGCGGCTGGCCCGCAGCAGCGCGCGTTTCTTCCGTTTGTCCACGGCGTGGTACCCGGCCACGAGCGCATGGGCCGCGCGGGTCTTCACCTCGACAAACACCAGCGCCTCGCCGTCGCGACAGATCAGGTCGATCTCGTCGCGCCCATGCCGCCAGTTCCGGCGGAGCACGGTGAAGCCCTTCTCGCGCCGCAGGTGCGCCGCCGCCGCGCGCTCGCCCTGCGCGCCGACGCCCTGTTCGCCGGCGCCGCGAAGCCGCCGCACCATGCCGCTGAGCCATTCCCGCAACATGCCTCGTGGATACAGGCGGCCGTGGCCCGGCACAACCGCCGAAAAGCACCGTGGCGGCGGCGCCGGTTCGCCGGGGTTCAAGTCCGTTCGCCGCCCGGCCGATTAGGCATACGTTCGCGCCACCGCCCCGAAATCCAATGAGCAACGCCACCAACGGATCCCCCGACTCCGCCCCGAAGCCGCAGCGTTCGCCGTTCGAGAACTGGATCAGCCTCTCCGGCACCGTCGTCGCCGCCGGGAGCTTCTTCGCCTTCATTTTCCTCTTCGCCATCCAGGCGATCACGGGCGACCGCAACCAGTACCTCGGCATCCTGACCTTCGTCGTCGCCCCGGTCTTCCTCATCACCGGCCTCATGGGCGTCCTCGTCGGGTGGATCGTCCATCGCCGCCGCCTCGCCCGCATCGACCCCGGGGCGCCGCGCGCGCTGCTCACCGTCGATCTCTCCCGCCCGCGCGACCGGCGCAACTTCTCGCTCTTCCTCGTCGGGGCCTTCGTGTTTCTCCTGCTCACCGCATTCGGCAGCTACGAGACCTTCCACTACACCGAGTCCGTCGAGTTCTGTGGCACCCTCTGCCACACCGTGATGGAGCCCGAGTACGTCGCCTACCAGCGCGGCGAGCACGCCCGGGTCGCCTGCGTGCAATGCCATGTCGGCGGCGGCGCCGACTACTACCTCAGGTCGAAGATCAGCGGAGCCCGGCAGCTCTACTCGCTCGCGTTCGACAAGTACAACCGCCCGATCCCGACCCCGATCACCAACCTGCGCCCCGCGCAGGACACCTGCGAACAGTGCCACTGGCCCGAACGTTTCACCGGCAGCCTCGAGCGCCGCTACGACCACCTGCTCACCAACAAGGAGAACTCCACCTTCTCGATCCGCCTGCTGCTGAACGTCGGCGGTGCCGGCCGCGGCCCGGCCGGGGGCATCCACTGGCACATGAACAAGTCCAGCAAGGTCGAGTACTTCGCGGACGATCCGAAGCGGCAGAACATCCTCTGGGTTCGCACCACCCTGGCCGACGGCCGCACCCACACCTACCGCAAGGGCGACTTCAAGGGCGACCCGGCCCCGGCCGCGATCCGCACGATGGACTGCGTCGATTGTCACACCCGCCCCGCCCACAACTTCCGCGCCCCCAACGATGCGCTCGAGCGCGCGATCCACGCAACCAAGGTCGACATCGCTGCCTTCCCGCAATTCAAGCGCAACGCAGTCGCCGCACTCACCGTCGAGTACCCGACCGTCCCCGAGGCGATGGACAGGATCGCAGCGGCCCTGCGCACGAAGTACCCCGCGGGAGCCCCGCTCGAGGCCGCCATCGCCGAAGTCCAGTCGATCTACCGGGAGAACTTCTTCCCGCTGATGAAATCAAACTGGCGGGCGTATCCCGACAACATCGGCCACAAGAACTGGCCCGGATGCTTCCGCTGCCACAACGACGAGTTACTCGCCGGCGCGGACAAGCCGCGCATCACCCAGAACGACTGCGGGTCCTGCCACTCTATTCTGGCCCAAGGGCGCGGCGCCCAGTTGCACCAGCTGGCACCCGACGGGATGGAGTTCGCGCACCCGGAAGGCGACACGAACGGGCTACTCTGCTCCGACTGCCACAACGGAGCCAACCAGTAGCGTCCGGCTTGCCTCGGCTCCGGCTCGCGCGCTTCGCCCACGCGGCTGCCGACATAACTCACGTCCCACCGCGCCGCCCCTTGCGCTTCTGGCGGGCTCGATAGACCGCGTCGATCCCGAAGCGACCGCCCCCGGTTGTCGCCAAGGCCCAGAACGCCGCCACCATCGTCGCCGGATAGAAGAACGCCGCGGCACCTTCGAAGGTCCCGGATTTCACCTCGGGCCAGCGCAGCAACGCTGCGACCGCCATCATGCCTCCCAACAGGAGCGCCGCCACACGGGTCCACATCCCGAGAATCAGCAGCGCGCCCCCGGCTGCACAAAGCGAGGCCGCCACCAACCCGGCGATCAGCGGCGCCGGAGCCGCAGCCATCATCCCCATCATTTCGCCCAGAGCATTCCAGGCGGCGCTTCCGGCGGAAAGCTCGGCTGCACCGTAGAACAGCAGTGTCCCGCCGGAAACGGTGCGGAAAAGGAACAACCCGTGGTCGCGCAGTCGCTCGAGTGAGTTCAGGGCCGGAAGCATCGTGCACAGCAAAACCGAACGCCCCTGGCCCCCGGCAAGCTCGAATCACGAACCGGCGAATACCTTTCCACCCGGCCTCAGGCTTCGCTTGCCACGGCGTTCAGGAAGAGGTCGGGCTCGCAATGCACCGGCTCGGCCAAGGTGCGGGCCACGGCGTCGAGCAGCCGCCGCGACGTGAACGGCTTGAGCAGGACCTCGCGAACCCCCATCAGCTCGAGCTCACGCAAGTTCGCATCGGTCCCCTGCCCGGTCGCGACCATCACGCGCAGGTCCGGCTTGCTGCGCCGCAGCGCCCACAGAAGCGTGAAGCCGTTCATGCCGGGCATCGCCAGATCGGTGATCACGAGGCTGATCTCGGCACGGTGCCGGATAAACAGGCCGAGCGCCTCCCTCCCTTCGCTGGCAACGAGCACCTCGTAGCCGGCACGCTCGAGAATCCGCCGACTCAGCTTCAATATCGTCTCCTCGTCGTCGACCACCAGGATCCGCCCCATGTCCTGCGCGGCCGGAACCGCACCTTCCTCCACTGCCGCCACCGGAGCCGCGGCACCGCGCGGGAAGAACAGGCTGACCTTGGTGCCGCAACCGTTCCGCGGGGCCATCAGGCCGAAACCGCCATGGCTGCGCAGCACGCCCGCCACATTGCACAGGCCGAGGCCCGCCGCCTGCCCCGCCCCCTTGGTGGTCACGAAAGGCTCCCAGACTCGGCTCGCCACTTCCGGATCCACCCCCGGCCCGGTGTCCTCGATGCTGATCTCGACAAAGTCGCCCGGCTCCGGACTGAAGAACGGCGAGGGTGGCATCGACTTCATCGTGCTGTTCCTTGCCGTAATCGCGATATGCCCGCCCTCGGGGAGCGCATCCCGCGCATTGAGCAGCACATTGACCAGCGCCTGATGGACCTCCGCCGGGTCGCCGACGATGGTCCACAACGTCTTCGGGATCTCCGCCCGCACGCCGATGCTCGGCGGAAAGATTTCGGCCGCCAGCTTCGCCACCTCCCGTAGCAGGCAGCTCGGTTGCAGCACCATCTCGCAGTTGTTGCTACCGTGGGCGAACGAGAGCACCTGGCGGATCACCGCGGCCCCCCGCTCCGCGCTGTGCTCGATCGTCCGAACCAGCTCGCCGTTCTCCTCGGAAAGCTCCTGTTCGCCGAGGAGGTTCGCCGCCATGGTGATCGGCGCGAGGATGTTGTTCAGGTCGTGCGCGATCCCACCGGCGATCGCGGCAAACAGCTCATGGCGTTTGGCGGCGGCCAGATGCTCGGGCGTCTCCGCGCCGGTGACCACGGCGATCTGCCGGGCGACAATGTACCAGGGGGCACCCGGCGACTGGGCCAACTCGCCGATCATCAACTGATGCAAAGGCACCGATTCCACTCCCCCGACGGCGGCGATGCTGCCCTTCCAGATGCGACCGGCCCGCAGCGATTCGTGGACTTCGCCCCAACGGTCCTCCCCGCCGTGCCACAGCGTCGCCTCAGCCGCGTCGATCTGCTCGGGTTTCACCCCGGAGAGCTCGAGATACGCCGCGTTGGCCCAGTGCAGGACACCCTTGCCGTCGACGACCGCGAGCGCGATCGGGGCGGAACCGATCGCCTGTTCAAGCCAGCTCATGCGCTGATGCCGGCGTTGCTGGACTCGGTTCTCGTAGAAACGTTGGACCTCCCGCTCCAACGTCGTCGGCAACAATTCAAGCACCTCGGAAAGCACGACGCCCGTGATCCCCGCCTTCACGGCCTCCAGCACCGGTGCGGCCTCCGCGGCGCGGGCGACCAGGATCACCGGCAGCAACGGTTCCCGCCGGTGCAACTCGACCAGCAGGTGCGCCAGATGCAGGTGCGAGACATGGGGCGTCAACAGCGCCGCATCGCAGCCCCCCTGCTCGAACTCCTGCGCAACCTCATTGACGGTGCGGACGAGTTGGAGCCGCGCATTCTTGCCGGCGCGCTCAAGCTCCTGTCGCAGGAGCTTCAGCTCCGCGTCGCGGTTGGCCAGGACAAGAATTTTCCAAGGGGTAGACACCGAAAACCAGACAAGGGTCTGCCGGGGGTGATGAGAGGCGGCAAACCCATGGGCGACTAAGGTGAGCTATCGCCCATTTCTTCTCAACCGGGAGCCGGAGTTTTTGCAGAGTTTTTCCCGGCCGATCAGGGCGGGATTCCTCTTTCCACATCGGCACGCCAAACCACCGGTCCCGTCCCTCAATGTTCCAGCATCCGCACCCGCTTGTGTTTCAGCGGAAACTGTAGGGTGACCACCGTGCCCACCCCATCGCGGCTGTCGATACCGACCTGCCC
>JAEXPG010000312.1 GCA_023447015.1 Verrucomicrobiota bacterium | reverse complement strand
GGTGCGCGCCGCGAGGGAAGCCCGGCAGGCCAGACTCGAACATTCCTTCGCCGCCGACGCGGCCGGCGTGCGCCTCGCCGGCGACGCCCTGCTCGTCCATTCGGCCGACGGCCGTTGGCACGAGGCCGGCCTGGACTCCTTCGACTTCCACGAATCCGCCGGCGACGCCCCGGCTCTCGCCGCGGTCTTCGCCACCGCCACCGGGGTGGAGACCGACGTCGCGGAGATCGGCGCCGTGCTCACCGAGCTGGCGTTGTTGCCGGAGCCGACCGAGGCCGCGATCCGCGGCTGTTTCCTCCGGCGTTTCCCCGCCGGACAGGTTCCTCCGGAGAAACTCGACGCCGGCATCGTCGCGCTGTTGCACCGGATCGCGGAGCTCGACGGCGAGCTCCTGCGCGAACTTCCCGCGCTCGACATCAGCCTGCGCGAGAGCCTCCGCATCGCCGCCGACTGGGCCGCGCTCCAGCCCGCGACAGATCAAAATCGTTCCAGCCCCGCGGCCCGGTGACGATGTACCATCACAGTTCCGACCCTCGTCCCATGTATCGCCCACGCCGCAGAATCTCGCACCGGCCCCTCCTCAGCCTCCTCGCCCTGCTGCCCCTCGCCATCGTCGCCGCCGACGAACCGGCGGTCGAACCGCCGGACGATCCGGCCGAGCCGGCGGCGACCACCCCGGCCGTCTCCCCCGCCGAGCTGAAGTTCTGGCAGGCCGTGCGCCTGCTCGAGGGCGGCACTCCGGCCGACTACCCGAAGGGGCGCGACCTGCTGAAGGCCGCGGCGGATCTCGAGTACGCCCACGCGCAGGTCCTCCTGGCCAACTGCCACTTGTCCGGAAGCTATGGATTCAAGCGTGAGCCGCGCAAGGCCGTCGGGCTCTTCCGCCTCGCCGCCACCGCCGGCAACGCCTACGCCCAAGTCAGCCTCGGCCAATGTCTCTTCTCCGGCACGGGCACCGGCAAGGGCGCCGCGCAATGGCTCGAACTGGCCCTGCGTCCCGACGCCGACTACTCGCGTCCCGTCCCGCCCGCCGATCTGCCCGCGCCCGCCTCCCGCCCGGACCAGGCGGCCGACACCGCCGGCGAGCTCGCCACCGACCAGGCCGCTTCCACCCGGGCCTCCGCCCACTTCCTCCTCGCGCTGATCCACCAGCAGCGCGGCGACATGCCCCGTGCCCACCCGCATTTCGAGGCGGCGGCCACCGCGGGCCGCGCGGGCCTTTACGCGGCCGCGATCCAGACCGCGCTCGACTACGCCTTCGCCCAGGGAGTCGCCCGCGACATGCAGAAGGCCTCGGCCATGCTCGAGTTGAGCACCAAGCTCGGCGTCCGGGCCACGCTCTCGACCGTGCACAGCAACGTGCAGCTCAAGATCGCCAACGATCTCGCCTCCGCCGAGTTCGAGGAGGCGATGGCGAAATCGATGACGCGGGCCCAGCAGGCCATCCAGATGGGCATTGCCCGCTCGCTGGCCGACCCGAAATCCAAGGACTACAACCTGCACGAGGCGGTGAAATGGTACGAGGTCGCCGCCAACAACGGCCAGGCTTGGGCGATGCTCTCGCTCGCGTTCATCTACAGCGACGGTTCCCTCGGGAAACCCGACCCCGAGAAAGCCTTCGCCTGGTTCGAGAAGGCCGGCGGCGGCGACGACCCGAAGCACACTCTCGGCGCCGCCAATCTCGCCATCTGCCTGCACAACGGCCTCGGTGTCGCCAAAGACCCGGCGAAGGCCGCCGCCGTTTTCAAGAAGTACCGCGACAGCTCGATGCTCTGCTACCTCGGCGACCTCGGCCGGGCGCCGACGAAGGTGACCACGTACGAGGAGGAACACGCCCTCACCCGCCAAGGGGCGGACAAAGGGGATGCCCAGGCCTTGTTCCTCCTCGGCCGCCGTTGCGAGGAGGGCTGGGATGGTCCCCCCGACCTGAAGAAGGCCGAGGGCTACTTCAAACGCGCCGGCAAGGCCGGCAACGCCGCCGCGCTGTGCAATCTCGGCGTCCTCTACGAGTTCCGCGGGGATCAGTTCGGCTTCAGGTCACAGCTGGAGGCCCGGCGCAAGGCCTTCGAGTGCTACCAGCAGAGCGCCGAGCGGAACAACACCGCCGCCATGGCCAACGTGGCCAATATCCTGAACAGCGGCTGGTTCGCGGCCGCCGATCCGGCCGCCGCCGAGAAGCTGTACCTCCGCTGCATCGAACTCGAGCCCGAGCACGGCCGCGCGCTGGGCGGGTTGGGCACCATCTACGAGAACCGGCTGCGCGCCGCGGTGAAGAACAACGACACCGCCGCCGCCGAACCGCTGCGGAAGAAGATGCTCGATTACTACGAGGCCGCCGCGCGCCTCCACAACGCCTATGCGATCCGCGACCTCGGGGATCTCTACTCCGAGGGCAAGCTCGTCCCCGCCGACCAGCTCCGGGCCTACCAGCACTACACCGACGCCGCCGAGCGCGGCCTCACCAGCCTCCACTACCGCCTCGGGCAGATGCACGAGAAAGGCGAAGGCGTGCCGGTCACCCTCGACGAGGCCGCCTACCACTACCGCCTCGCCGCCCTCGACGGCAATCTCCCCGCCCTGCGGCGCCTCTGCGACCTCTACCTCGGCGACTCCGGCATGGCCCGCGACCTCGACCGCGCCGGCTTCTGGCTCTCGATCCTCGCCCGCCGCGGCGAGCGGGCCGCGCTCACCCGCTTCGGCGACGTCCTCATGCGGAAGGGCGACTACCCCGACGCGTTCCGCTTCTACACCCTGCTCGCGAAGAACGGCAACGAGCCCGAGGTCGGCGTGGCCTGCCAGCGCCTGGGCGTGCTCTACGAGAACGGCTGGGGCGTCTCCAAGGACTCAAGACGCGCTGAGAGCTGGCGCAAGAAGGCGCTGCGCCGCAACAACCTCCCCGCGCTGCACGACTCCGCCATGGCGCAGATGGCCAAGGGCGACAAACAGGCGGCCCGGAACACCCTCGAGCAGGCCGCCGCCCGCGGCTTCGGCCCGTCCAAGTACCAGCTCGCCTGCCTCTACCGCCAGGACGGCGGAGCCGGCGCCGAACGGATCGCGAAGCTCGTTAGCGACGCCGCCCGCGACGGCTGCGTCGAGGCGCAGATCGAACTGGCCCGCCAGACGCTGGCGGGAGCCCCCGGAGCGCCGGCGCTGGAGGAGGCGATCCGCCTGGTCACCGAGGCTTCCGAGGAGGGGAACACCGAGGCGAGGAACCTAAAGAGCGAACTCGAGAAGCACCGCCCGCCCGCCCCGACCGTGCCCGAGGAGGAGTCGGCCGGCGCACGCTCCACCTGAGCCGGCCTGCGAGGCGACTCCGCCACAAGACAAGTCCTCGCCCCACTTCCCCGGTGAGGGGGAAGCGATGGCCAAGCGTCAGGCCGTCAGGTGCGGGACCCGTTCACAGCGGCGCCTACGGGCCGGTCACCCGCACGCGCAGGAATCGGCGTTGCGCTGAGCCGATGGCGGTGGAGTCGGTGAACGTGAAGGTCTTCGGGTAGCCGGGCGAGACGGTGTGGAGGCCGGTCCAGGTGACAAGATCGGTGCTCGATTGAACGACGTACTGCAGGCCCGGTGCGTGACCCTTGCGCGGGAAGGTGAGCGTGAGGTGCTGATCGCCGGCGGTGCCGGCGACCGCATGCGCGACCGGTGATGTGACGCGACCGCGGGCGGGCAGGCCGAAGGCGTAGCGGGCGAAGTTGGTGAAACCGCAGCGCTCGGGATCGGCATCGGGACCGGAAATGGCGGCGTTGGCCTGCTCAGCGGCGGTGAAGTTGCCCACGACCCAAGCGGCGAAGGCGGTGTACGTCTCGTCGTGGGCAACGGTCTCGGCCGCGGCAGAGAATCCGGAGGCATTGCCCGCGGCGTCGACAGCGATCACCTGATAGCTGTAGGCGGTGCCGGTGGTCAGGCCGTTGTCGGTGTAGGACGTGGCAGGGGCGACAGTCGTGCCGACTTGGCTGCCGTTGCGGTACACACGGTAGCCGGTGACGCCGACGTTGTCGGTTGAGGCGGTCCAGGTGAGCCGAATCGAGGTGGCTGAAGTGGTGGTACCGGCGAGGCCGGTCGGAGCCGTCGGGGCGATGACATCGGGATCGCCGGGACCACCCCCATTCATGAGAGCCTGGATCTCCGCCGCCGACAGGGCTCTGCTGGCGAAATACACCTCATCGATCGCGCCGTTGAAGGGATTGGATTCTCTCCCTTCTCCAATCGTGACTCCCGTCCGATTGACGGTCGCTCGCCCCAATGTTCCGGTGTAGGACCGCACCAAGGCACCATCGAGATAAATGTCTTTTCGGCCATTGATGGCGCTGTAAACGAAAGCCAAGTGATGCCACTCGCCGTTGGGGATGGTCGGCATCTCGAGGTTCTGGCGGGACCCGGTTTCGCCATCAAGCTGACTGCGTGTCATCCATGTAGTATCGAGAATGGTGAACTGCCAGTACTCGCCACTGATCTCGTCGAACAAGGTGCCTCCGTTGCCCCAATTGTTCGGTCTGACCCACATCGCCAAGGTGACCTCCACCTGGTTGCTGCTGAATTTGTCTCTCGGCAGATTCAGAACGTCATCGATGCCGTCGAACTGCAGCGCCGTGCCGGAAACGCCCGACACCCACGTAGGCCCACTGGCCGTTCCGGTCATCCCGCCGATCTGGTCGCCGACCGTGGTCCCGGATCCTTCATCGAAAGCCCATCGCGACTCAACAACCTGCCTGCTGCAATGCATCGTGACCGGAGTCGAGACGGCTTGTGCGCCCTGATCGTCGGTGAATCGTGCGGTCAATGAATGGTCGCCGACATCCACTGGGGTCCAGGAGATCGAGTACGGGAGCGTGGTGCGCTCTCCGACAAGAACCCCGTTGTCGAAGAACTCGATCTTGACCACCGCGCCATCGGAATCGCGGGCGGCGGCTGCAAGCACGACTTCGTCATGGAGCTGTACCGACATCCCGTCGGCCGGGCTGAGGATGCTTCCGGCCGGCGGCTGATTGGGCGAACCAGGAGTGGTCGCCATCAGGGTGAAAGATTCGCCTATTCCTGAAACCGAATAGGTGGCCGTCGCCGAGAGCCCCCCCGCGCGGACGATGATCGTGCTCGGGTTTTTGCTGATCCGCGCGTTCGCATTGGCACTGGTCGGTTGAAACAGCCAATGGTTGAGCTCCGGGTATGCATGCCCTTGGGCATCTGCGGTACCGAAGTATTCGATCTCACCGTCCGGCCCCTTCACGATGACCAAGGCGCCGGGGTTGGTGGTCAGGTTCAGCGTCCAACCAACCATGTAGTTGCGCACGCCGCTCCCGTTCCAGACCACATCGTCGTAAGCGGCGCCACCTTCGTAGGTGTTGTCGAAGAGACGATGGCCGCGTGAGGGGTAGATCCAGTATCCACCCGTAAACGTATGGTACCTGCTGTGGTTGCCGGCCTTCAGGAATCGATTGTTTCGGAAATCGTGGTTGGATCCGCTTGTGTAGTCGTCGCCGAAGCGGACATGGGTGAAGTTGCTGATGAATGTGTTCCCGTCGTAGACGACCGGATTCGCCGTTTCCCATCTGTCGCTCAGCCCTTGCGTGACGACGCACGAGGCATTGGTGATATTCGGATCGGCCTCGTCGGCGACGACTTTGACGACATTGTCCCGGAAAACGACATCGCTTATATAGGGATCGGAGGCAAGCTGGACGCCGCGACCTTGGCAGGCATTGATGGTGCCGTTGATCAAAGCGCTACCTTTGACGAGAATGGAGATCAGGTTGTGCTCGTACAGCCAGTTGTCGTACCGGCTGCTTTCGCCGCCGTATTGGGTGATGCGAACGCCATTTAGTGACGTTTGTTCGTCGTATTCCAAGAAGCGGCCTGACGGGGCGACGCCGACAAGCTGCACGATATTGTCGCTAATGGTGACATTCGACGTGTCGTACAGGTTCCAGCCGATGGCCACCACGTGATAGCCGGTTCCCATGATGCGATTGTTCCGGTAGGCATTGGGCGAGTCGCCGACCACCGCGAGTCCGATGGAATTCGTCGCCCAGCTGTCGAGATGAATCTCGTTATCGTGGGTATTGTTGCCTGCTCCGATGCCGCGGTGCCTGGCGCGGCGAACGAGGTTGTTGTACATATTCGCGGCACCAATGATCGCGCTGCAGCCTTGGTGGCGATCGATTAGCTGCGTACCCCGGTCGGTCACCATATTATGGTGGATGTTCGTGCTGCCATCGGCGTAATGCGCATAGATGCCCGAGATTTGGACGCCGGAGTATTCTACCGATACGCCAGCAATCTCGCCGGCGGAGTCGCTCCAATAGATAGGGGAGAAGCCTATTCCCTGGTGATTGGCGGAATCGTTGCCTGGGCCCTGTTTGATGAAGCCGTTCAGGATCCTCTTGGACCCTCGCACGTTGGGCCTCAACCAAACGCCGTTGGCGGACTGATTGATGTAGTTCCAGTAGTTGTCATCGGGGTCGCTTACTGGAATGTGCGCGGTGTTGTAGGTGATGGTTCTCCCACCTAGGTCGAGCGTGATGTCTTGGGCGGCTATCTCGATTGCCCTGCCGTCGGCCGTGATGTCTTGCGTGAGCAGGTAGGTTCCGCCGGTCTGGTCGCAGACGAATTTCGTTGTGCCGACTGGGAAGTCCTGCGGGATGCGGATCTTCGCGCCGAGGCTGTCCGTGGTGAAGGTCCTGTCTTCGCTGTAGACGGTATTCCCCCGTTCATCCACCGAAACCAGACGATGATGATAGGTCGTCTGCGGCAGAAGGCCGGCAAGATGGTGGAGGTGCACGTAATAGTGCCGATCGGACCACCCGGTGAATGAACCGTACGCCTGGGTGGTGCCGTACTCGACGCGTGTTCGCGCCGGAAGATTGGTCTCCCAGGAAATGGCGGCGGAGTAGACCGATATGTGGGACCACGAACCTTCCGGAATGACCCGCAAAGAGTGCCCGACCTTATCATAGATCAGCGGTTCCTTCTCGGCGCCGAAGTTTGCCGAAGCGAACGCGGCGTAATCATCGTAGGCGTCGGCGTAGGCGTCGGTGGCGCACCCGACGAGAATGAGGAAGGCGTAGAGAATGGCATTCAGGCGCATCGGGAAATAGGAGAGGCGTCCGACGGTTGCGGTCCGCTGCCGCGGAAGGGCTGCGGTGCGGGTCGCGGCGAGGAGCGTACGGTCGGGACGAAGCGAAGGAGGTGTCATGACAGGAAGGAGGTCTCGAGGGATCGAAACAGGGCGTTGAGGCGGGGCCGCATCACATCCCATTCGCTGCGACCGAAGGCCGTCGGCAACTCCAGACTCCCCGGCCGGTCGTCACGCAGGAAAGCTTACGCGCGATTCACCGGCGCTTGATCGGATTTTCACGCCCCGGACGAAATTGCCCCGAGGACTGACGTGGCGGAGTCTCTTGGTTCTCGCGCGAGCGCCTGAGGAGGGTGAACCGAGATGCCTTTGGTTTGGACCGGAGACGAGGGTCAAGCTGGTCCACCCGTTCCGCCATTCGGTGTTGGGAGTCGGCGACGATCCTCACTGAAGCGCTTGGCGATCAGGCGGGGATAAACATGCGCAATCCGACCCGACAGACTGCGTCGCAAAGAACGAAGGCCGAGCAGGGCGGCGACCGTGTGTCGGAGTATGGCCCTCCCACCAATGGCAGCCGCAGATGACACGGAGTTCGGATACGGATGAGATCTCGCCGAAGCATCCCGCTTGTTCCCGAAGCCCCGCTGCTGTCGCCTGCAATCCGGACCGACCGGTGCCAGCAGGCTGACCGGCCCGGCCCGTGGTGCACAACCCACCCAGCAACATTGCGCACAAGTTGTTCACCGGGGCGCACCGCCCAACAAGTTGTGAGGAACAAAGCCGTGACCGATGCCCGCGGCGGCGCATTGTCGGTCTCGTTCTTTGACCGAACCGCGAAAGACCGGCGGCCTGCAACGGCCGGCGGACACCCGCGAGGGATAATCCCGGGCAACCGGGGAATGGAGCACCGGAGCTGGTCCGGTC
>JAEXPG010000251.1 GCA_023447015.1 Verrucomicrobiota bacterium | reverse complement strand
CGCTCACTCTCCACGCCCCAGTCGCATGCACCCCCGTCTTTCCGAACTGTTCGCCGCCCGCTTCGGCCACGCTCCCGCCCGGGTCGAGGAGCTCCGCGCCCACGGCTCCGACCGCAAGCTCTACCGCCTGCGCGACGAGGCCGGCCACTCCGCCGTCGGCGTCGAGAATCCCGACCTCGGGGAGAACGCCGCCTTCATCAGCTTCTCGCGCCATTTCCGCTCCCTGCGGCTGCCCGTGCCCGAGATCTACGCCGACGACCGCGCCGCGGGCGTCTACCTGGAGGAGGACCTCGGCGACACCACCCTCTTCGAATTCCTGCAGCGCGAACGTGGCCAGTCCGCCGAGGTGCCGCCGACCGTCGCCGCCGTCTACGAGGAGGCCGTCCGCCTCCTGCCCGTCATCCAGATCAAGGCCGCCCGCGGCCTCGACTACAGCCTCTGCTACCCGCGCGGCGCCTTCGACCGCCGCTCGATGATGTGGGACCTCAACTACTTCAAGTACTACTTCCTCAAGCTCGCCCAGGTCCCCTTCCACGAACAGCAGCTCGAGAACGACTTCGACACCCTCTGCACCTTCCTGCTCGAGGCCGGCCAGACGCATTTCCTCTACCGCGATTTCCAGTCGCGCAACATCATGGTCCGCGACGGCCGGCCGTGGTTCATCGACTACCAGGGCGGCCGCCGCGGCGCGCTCCACTACGACCTCGCCTCGCTGCTGCTCGACGCCAAGGCCAACCTGCCCTTCGCCTTCCGCGAGCACCTCAAGAAGGTCTACCTCGCCGCCGCCGCCCCGCTGGCCGAGATCGATCCCGCGCGCTTCGACGCCTTCTTCCGCGGCTTCTCGCTCATCCGCCTCATGCAGGCCATGGGCGCCTACGGCTTCCGCGGCTTCTACGAGCGCAAGGCCCACTTCCTCCAGAGCGTGCCCTACGCGATCCGCAACCTCGAGCACCTCCTCCAGGAGGGCGAGCTGCCCGTGCCGCTGCCTGCGCTCTCGGCGGCCCTCCAGCAGATCGTCCGCTCGACCCGCCTGCGCGAGATCGCCCAGGTGCCGCTCACGCTCACCGTCGGCATCGAGAGCTTCTCCTACAAGCACGGCTACCCGCACGACGACACCGGCCACGGCGGCGGCTTCGTCTTCGACTGCCGCTCGCTCCCCAACCCCGGCCGCGAGGAGCGTTTCGCCCCCCTCACCGGCCTCGACGCCCCCGTCGCCGACTGGCTGCGGGGCCACGACGAGGTCGCGCGCTTCGTCACCCAGGTGCTCCTCCTCCTCGAGCCCGTGCTCGCCGCGTACCAGAAGCGCAACTTCACCCGGCTCTCCGTCGCCTTCGGCTGCACCGGCGGCCGCCACCGCAGCGTCTACTGCGCCGAGGAGCTCGCCCGCCAGCTGCGCGCCCGCGGCGGCGCCGCCGTCGAGCTCCGCCACCGCGAGCAGCCGAACTGGACAATAAAAACGTGAAAAGCTCCCGGGAGGGTGACCGCGTCCCGCTTTGCCCTAGCCTTCGGTCGCGCTGGCGTCTCCAGTTTCATCCACTCCCCTCCCACGATGAAAGCGATGGTCTTCGCCGCCGGCCGCGGCACCCGGCTCAAACCGCTCACCGACACCCGCCCGAAGGCGCTGGTTGAGATCGGCGGCGTCCCGCTGCTCGAGCTCACCCTGCGCCGCCTCGCCGCCGCGGGCGTGACCGAGGTCGTCGTCAATCTCCACCACCTCGGCGAGCAGATCCCCGCCTTCATCGAGCAGCACGGCCGCTTCGGTCTGCGCCGGATCGAGTACTCCCCCGAGCCCGAGCTGCTCGACACCGGCGGCGGCCTGAAGGAGGCCGCCTGGTTCTTCGACGACGGCCGCCCCTTCCTGGTCCACAACGTCGATGTGCTCAGCGACATCGACCTGCGCGCGCTCCACGCCGAGCACCAGCGCACCGGTGCCCTCGCCACCCTCGCCGCCTTCCCGCGCCCCACCGCGCGTCCGCTTTTCTTCGACAGCGCGAACCGCCTCGTCGGCCGCCGTTCCGCCACGACCGGCGACACCTTCGTGCGCGCCCCCCAAGGGCAGGCCGCACCGCTGGGCTTCTGCGGCATCCAGATGGTCTCACCCGCGATCTTCCCGAAGATGACCGAATCCGGCGTGTTCCCGATCATCGCCTGCTACCTCCGCCTCGCCGGCGACGGCGAGGCGATCAACGCCTTCCGGGTCGACGGTTCCCGCTGGCGCGACTGCGGACGCCCCGAGGACCTGCGCCCGCTCTGATTCCTCGATCGGGCACGCGAGAGCCGAGCCCAGGAGAAACACCCCAGGCGCCGGGGCCGGAACACGGCGGACCGGCGACCGCCCTCGCGGCCGGATCCGACGGCGGCGTTCTCCTCCGAGAACCGCCATCCCGGCACGGGCCGCAACCCGTGGAAGGCCTCAAATCGCGTCCCCCGCGATTCCGCCTCCGCAACCCCTCCCGACCGGGGGCTCCCCCCCAGAAATCGCCCGGTCATCCACCCGATTTTCAGCCCGGGTCGCATACACTAGCGGCACAACAACGAGCGCCTCAGGGCACCCGTTCCCGCTCACCGCAACAAGATGACTCGCCGCCACCACCGCCACCACCACTCCAGCTCCAAGCACGGCCTGACCCTTCTCGAGGTCATGCTGGCCACCTTCATCCTGGTGATGATCTTCGGCGCCGCGATCTCGTCGGTGGTCCAGGTCAGCGCCACGGTCGCGAGCGCCAAGAACCGCACCCGCGCCGTCGCCGTTTTGAACGAGCGCATGGAGGAGATGCGGGCGATGACCTTCACCAACCTCAGCAAGAACCTCGCCGCCGCCAGCTTCACCTCCGGCACCGAGACCAACACCGTCCTCACCGGCAAGGGCGCCCGCTCCTTCACCTGGACCCGCACCGTCGACACCGCCGCGGCCGACGCCTCCAGTTCGCTGGTCAAGGTGGTCGTCACCGTCACTTGGGCTCAGGTCGACGGCACAAGATCCATCAGCGCCTATTCCTACTTCTCGAAGGACGGCGTCCTCACCGCCGAGTCCGCCGCGTCCTGAGGCTCCCGCCACCGCACCCGCCCCCTTTTTCCCGTGAAGACCAAGAACAGCCGCAAAGGTTTCACCCTCGTCGAGATTCTCGTCGCCGCCTCCGTCCTGCTGATGGTCTCCGGCGCCGCCATGAGCGTGTTCGTCTCGGTCAATCGCTCCATGTACGGCCTGTCCGACGCCATCGACCTCAACGCCCGCACGCGCCTCACCCAGGACCGCATCCTCTTCGATGTCCGCGCCATCACCAAGGTGACCCAGTCCGACGCCCAGACGCTCGCGGGGGAGTTCGTCGAATACGCCACCGGCCGCACCGGCACCCTCACGTACTACTTCGAGGCCGGCAAACTCATGCGCCGCGTCGCGATCACCGGCGAATCCGCCAAGGTTACCGTCGTCATGGAGCAGCTCCAGACCAACCTCGCCCAAAGCACGACCTCGAAGTTCACCTACTGCAACCGTAGCGGTACCCCGACCACGACCGCCGCGGAGGTCCGTTCGATCCAGATCGGGCTCGCCCCCTTGGCCACCGCCCGTCAGGCCGCCGGCCTCGTCACCGGCCGCAACGAGGCCTTCTGCTCCGCCCTCGTCCAGCTGCGCAACATCGCCAGCTGACCACGCGTATGCGCCGCCAGCGGAAAGGCTCGGCCCTCCTGCTCGTCCTGATCCTCGGGTCCGTGCTGCTGCTGGGACTCGCCGCCCTCATCGGCACCGCCCTCCACGAGCATCGCGCCGCCGAGCGGGCCGCGCTCGGCAGCGCCGCATTCTTCCTCGCCGAGGCCGGGATCGACCGGACCACCCAGACCATTCTCGACGACACGTTCGCCAACACGGACTCGAAGTGGACGGCCTCCGGCACCAACACCTTCGTGCGCTCCTTCGCCGCCGACGGCGCCTCCCTCGGCAAACGCCTCGGCGGCTACACCGTCGTGGTCCGCAAGAACAACACGCTCCACACGGTCTCCGCCAAGGGCTGGGTCCAGAATCCCGGCGCCAGCCTCCGGGTCGAGCGCGCCGTCGAGGTCGTCTTCGACCGCGTTCTGACCAGCTCCGGCGCCGGCAAGGGCGGCGGCTGCATCGCCCTGAGCAGGTTTGTCGCCGCCAGCACGGTCGCCTCCACGATCAGCGCCACCCAGCCCGGACCCACGTTCGACAGCTACAACAGCACCAACAACGCCGCCCCGGGCGTCGCCAACCGCGGCAACGCCGCCCTCGTCGGCACGCTCAGCGCCGTCAACAACGACCTCAATCTCGGCAACGGCAAATACTACGCCACCGTCACGACCGGTGGCTCCGCGAGCAACCCCGCCCCGACCGTCACCACCGCCACCAACGCGAGCCCGCCCTACAACACCCTCCCCAAGATCGACGACCCGGGCACGAACGAGCTCGCCCTCGTCAACTACAACCCGGCCCTCGTCCGCCACGACCTGGACTTCACCGTCGATCCCGTCATCCCCCCCGCCGTCTCCACCGCCCAGGGCTGGTTCACCGTCCTGCCGACCAACGGCGTCGCCAACACCCAGTGGAAGCTCAACGGCAA
>JAEXPG010000067.1 GCA_023447015.1 Verrucomicrobiota bacterium | reverse complement strand
CTTCGGCATCGCCACCATAGGGGCGCAGTTCCCCAATTTCTCCGGCGCGCTCCCGGCGTTCCAGGTGCCGGGCGTCGACTGGGCCCATTTCGGCGACCTGGTGCAACCGGCCTTCACCATCGCGATGCTCGTCGCGATGCAGGCGCTGATGTGCGCGGTGGTGACCGACGGCGTCCTCGACTCCCGCCACGACTCCAACCAGGAGCTGATCGGCCAGGGCGTCGCCAACATGGTCGGACCGCTCTTCGGCTGCATCCCGGTGACCGGCGCCGTCGCGCGCTCGGTCGTGAACGTCCGTTCCGGTGCGCGCACCCCGGTGGCCGGCCTGACGCACTCGTTCCTTCTGCTGGTCGTGCTCGTCGCCGCGGCTCCGCTGCTGCGCCATGTGCCGCTGGCCACGTTGAGCGCGGTGCTCGTCGTTGCCGCATACCGGATGGTGTCCTGGAAACAGTTCCTGCGCTTGCACCGCTGGCCGTTCAGCGACAGCTCCGTCTTCCTCGCCACGTTCGCGCTCACCGTCCTCGCCAATCTCACGCTCGCTGTCGAGGTGGGCGTGGTCCTGGCCTGCCTCCTGATGGTCAAGCGTGTCGCCGAGACCTCGCAGATCACCGCGGTGGACGAGGCGAGCGAGACCGAGGGCTCGCACCACTCGCTGGTCGGCCGCGAGGTGCCGAAGGGCGTGCTCATCTTCCGCGTGTTCGGTGCGTTCTTCTTCGGCGTGGTCGACAAGCTCGACGACGAGTTGAAGCGCGCGAAGATGGAACCGGAGATCCTCATCCTGCGCATGCGCAAGGTGCTCGCGATCGACGCCACCGGCCTGCAGGCGCTGATCGATCTGCACCACAAGCTCAAGCGGAAGGGCAAGCATCTCGTCCTCAGCGCGCCGCATACGCAGCCGCTCGCCGTGATGGAGAACGCCGGCTTCATCGACGCCATCGGCCGCGAGAACGTCTGCCCACACATCGCCGCGGCGCTCGCGCGTTCCCGCGAGATCCTCAAGCTTCCGCCCGTGGCCGAGCCCGACCACGCCCCGGAGAAGCTTGTCAGCGAGAAGCGCGAGCTCGATGCGGCACGCCGGGAGATCTCCGCCGCGCTCGACCGCGCGCAGAAAATCCTCGGAAAGTCCGGGAAAAACGACGACGATCCCGCCACCCCGAGGCCCTGATGAACGCGCCGCTCCCCATGCCCGACCCAAGCGCCACGTCGCGTGCGGGCCGGGGTAGGCGGGGCGAGGATTGCGGAATGCCGATTGCGGAGTGCGGATTCGGCGGAGGGATGCGCCGGCGCGGTGGACAGCGCCGCCCCCAACGCGTTCGCGGAGGGGATCCGCGGTTTCGGGCCGTGGCGGTCGGCGGAGGTGAAGTTTGCGCCGTGGACTTGCTTTGTTGGTTTGGCGGCAGGGAGCGGATCAGCCGGAGGCGAAATGGTCCGCCCGCGAACGGCGCTCCGGCCACAAGCGTGCGACCTCGGGCCGCAAGGAGACGTTCCGCGCCATGAACTCCGGAATCCCGCTCCTTCTCGCCGCGCTCGCCGGCCTCGGCGCGCTCGCGGCCGCGCGGAACTCGCGCCGAGTCTGGCTGGGGGCGACGCTGGTCTCCTGCGCCGCCGGGCTGGCGGCGGCGGTGTTCGTGCTCTGCGGTGGTGCGGAGCGGCCCGACGTCGCCCACGGGGCCGGTTGGGCGTGGTCTCCGGCTTTCGATTTCTGCGGTGAACGCGTGCGGCTGCAGTTCGACGCCCTCAGCGCCTTCTTTCTCGCGCTCACCTGCGTGATCGGCGGCGTCGGTGCGATTTACGGCGGGGAGTATTGGAGCGAGCGGGCCCATCCCGCCTCGGCCCGGGCGGGCCGGTTCTGGTGGAGCGTCCTGCTGCTCAACCTCGGGCTCGTGCTGGTCTCGGCCAACGGCCTGCACTTCCTCATCGGCTGGGAGCTCTTCACGCTGGCGGCGTATTTCCTCGTCACACTCGACCGGCGGCGCGCCGAGGTGCGCGCGGCGGGCTGGCTCTATCTGGGGGCGTCACACGTCGCGATGCTCGCGCTCTTCGCGTTCTTCGCGCTGTTGGCCGAGCACAACGGCAGCTGGGCGCTCGGGCCAATGCGCGAGCTGGGCGGGCTGGCGCCGTTGTTCTGGCTCGCTCTCGTCGGCTTCGGGCTGAAGGCCGGTCTTTTCCCGCTCCACGTCTGGTTGCCCAGCGCGCACGCCAACGCGCCGAGCCACGTCTCCGCGATCCTCTCGGGCGTCACCATCAAGATCGGACTCTACGGCCTGATCCGCTTCAGCGGCTGGCTGCCGGTGCCGGCCGCGGCCGGCTGGGTGGTGGTCGCGCTCGGCGCGGCGAGCGCGGTGCTCGGCGTGGCCTTCGCGCTCGGTCAGCACGATCTCAAGCGCCTGCTGGCCTACCACAGCGTGGAGAACATCGGCATCATTCTCCTCGGCTTCGGCTTCGCCCTCGTGGCGGTGTCGCAGGGCGACCAGCCGTGGGGCCGGCTGGCGCTGGCCGGCGGACTGCTCCACGTGTGGAACCACGGCCTCTTCAAGGCGCTGCTCTTCCTCGGCGCCGGCTCGGTGCTGCACGCCACCGGCACGCGGGAGATGAGCCGGCTCGGCGGACTCTGGCGGGCGATGCCGTGGACGGCGTCGCGCTTCACGCTCGGCGCGGTGGCGATCTGCGGGCTGCCGCCGCTCAACGGCTTCGTCAGCGAGTGGCTCGTCTACCTCGGGCTTTTCGACGCCGCGATCTCGCACGGTCGGGCGGCCTGGGCCGCGTTGCCGGCGGCGATCGCGCTGGCGATGACCGGTGCGCTGGCGCTGGCGTGCTTTGCGAAGGTGTGCGGCGTCGTCTTCCTCGGCGCGCCGCGTTCGGCCGCGGCCGAGCACGCGCACGAAGGCGGGCCGGCGATGCGCTGGGCGATGGTGGCCCTCGCCGGCGCGGGCGCGGTGATCGGGCTCGCTCCGCTGCTCTTCTGGCCGGCTGTCCTGCGC
>JAEXPG010000535.1 GCA_023447015.1 Verrucomicrobiota bacterium | reverse complement strand
CAGTAGGTGTAGCCGATGTGCGTCTGGTCCATCATGTGGTTCCACTTCCCGCCCAGCAGCTCGGTGTGGAACTGGCGGGTGAGTTCGGCGTCGCGCGCGAAGAGCTCCTTCACGCGGTCGGCGTAATGGTTGGCCGAAGCCGCGCCGCGCTCGGCGTAGTAGGCGTTCTTGCCCGCGGCCACGACCATCTCGTTGAGGTTGGCGCACGCCTCGATCGGGAAGAGCGCCAGCTGCTGGAACGCCGGCTTGTGCGACTCGGGCAGCCGCACGTAAAGCGCGCGGGCCTTCTCGGCGAGTTGCCGGTACTCCGCCACGATGCGGTCGGCTTCGCGGTAGTTGCCCACGCTGTAGGTCTCGGGCGCAAGCATCTCGGGCGTGCGGCGGGCGTTGTACTTCGTATAGAGCGCAAGCAGCTCCGCCACCTCGGCGGCATGCTCGGCGCCGAACTGCTGCCGCGCCCAACTCGTGTAGTACGCGGGCAGGTCAGCGGCGGTGATCGCCTCGGGATTCCACGCGAGATCGAGGAAGAAGCTCATCGGCAGCTCCATGGGCTTGATGTCGCCCACGTTCACGATCCACAGCCCGCGCACGCCGGCCTCGTAGGTGAGGGTCATCTGCTCCCAGATGCGCTCGATCTGGCTCACGTTGAGCCAGCGGTAGGAGACCGGTGCGCCGACATAGTCGACATGGTAGTACATCCCGTAGCCGCCGGGACGGTTGCGCTCCTCGGGGCGCGGGAGGAAGCGGACGTTGCCCCAGTTGTCGTCGCTGAAGAGGACGAGGATGTCGTCGTCCACCCGCATGCCCTTGTCGTAGTAGTCCTGCACCTCCTTGTAGAGCGCCCACACCTGCGGGGTCTGCGCGGCGGGTTTCCCGGTGACCTCCGCGATGATCTGCCTCTGGTCGGCGATGATCTGCTTCAGCAACGGCACCGCCGCCTCCTCGGCCATCGCCTCGTCGCCGTCGCCGCGCATGCCGACGGTGACCACGCTCTCGTAGTCGCGCACGCGCGCGAAGCCGCCGCGCCAGTACTCCCGCAGCTTCGCCGCGTTGCGCTCGTAGTTCCACGGGCCGCTGCCGTACCGCTCCCACTCGTGGTGCGAACGCATCATCGGCTCGTGGTGGCTGGTCGACATGATGATCCCGTACTCGTCCGCTAGCCGCGGGTTCTCGGGGTAGTCGTCGTTGAACGAGACCGGGAGCCACATCGCCGGCCATAGGTAGTTGGCACGGCAGCGCAGCAGGAGTTCGAAGACATGGCCGTAGAACTCGGGGCCCATGCCGCCGAACTTCTCCTGCGCCCAGCGCCGCAGCGCCGGCGCCTCGTCGTTGATGAAGATGCCGCGGTACTTCACCTTCGGCTCGCCCGAGGCGAAGGCGCCGGGTCTCACGTGCAGTTCCGCGCGGTGTGCCACGGGCGCGTCGGCCCAGTAGTGCCACGGCGACACGCCGATCTGCCGCGAGAGTTCGTAGATGCCGTAGATCGTTCCGCGCTTGTCGCTGCCCGCGATCACGAGCGCGCGCTCCACGCCGGGCGAGGGCTTCGCCACGGTCGCGATGATGAAGCTCTCCCATTTGCCCACGAGCTTGCTGCCGTCGAGTTGCCCGGCGGCGACCAGGCGGTCGATCAACTCGCTGCGGCCGACCGTGCCGATGATCACCGGCTGCGCCGACGCCGGCTGCCACTCCGTCGCCTCGGGCTTCCGCCCCGTGACACGCTCGATGTCGGTGCGCAGGTCGCCGATCGCCCGGATCACGCCCTTGTGATCGCGCACATCAAACCACAGCGGCGCCGCCTGCGCGCGCTCCACGAGCGGAAACGCCTCCGGCACCGCCGCCGGCTCGACGACGAGCGGCTCCGGAAAGAGCGACGTCGGATCGGCGCACACGCCGCTCGCGCCGAGGAGAAGAGAAACGAACACCGCCAGCACCGCGCGCCGCCCGGGCACGCCACAGGATTTCAGGAGGGGAGCAATCATGGGGAAGGCGCAACGTGAAAGCCCGGGGGCGGCCTCACAATCAGGCCGGTCGTCGACGTAGACCTCCACTCCACGCGCCCCCGGCGCAGCCGAACCTCCCCACTTGCTTGCAGCGGCGCGGTTCCCGCTCCGAACCACCGCCCGAGCGGCAGGCCCGCACTCGCCCACCATCCATCCCGGCGTTCGCGACTGGCGCCAGCGGAGTCGGCGGGAAGACCGTGCCGCGCTGGCGCCCACCCCGCCCCGTTTGCCGCCGTCGTGCGAGCGCTTAACCTGTGGCGTCCACCCGCCGCAACCCCGCCACCCGAGAGGAGTCCACATGCATTCGATCAAGCTTCACCTCGAACAGGAGGAGTTTCAGCCCCTCGTCCGCCTCGCCGAACAGCTCAAGATCGACCCGGCCGACATCGTCTACGCCGGACTGAATCAGGTGATGAAACAGGCCGGCGAGACCGCCATGCAGCAGGAGATCGTGCTCCTCAAGTCCGCCCGCCAGACCCAGCTGCCCAACTGGGCCGACCGCGCCCGCGAGATCCACGCCTACGAGAGCATGACGTAGCGCACGCCCTG
>JAEXPG010000499.1 GCA_023447015.1 Verrucomicrobiota bacterium | reverse complement strand
CTCCGTAAAATTGAGGGGCGCCGCGGCGAGCGCCGGCGCCCGTTTTTTTGGCCTCAGGCAAACGACGCGGAGTGGGACTCGTGTCGTGCGCCGAGGTTCCGGCTGGTGGAGAAATCGATCGTTTTGGGTTTCTGGTTATGGGGAGGGACGTCGCTCGGCGAGCGACGGGGTCGGACCGGCCGCAGCCCAGACGGAGGGATGCGGCCGCCGACGAGCAGCCCCGGGAGTGCGGCCCCCCGACTTTCGCCCTTCGCGACCCGAGCGGGCGCGGCTCAATCGGCGTCTTCCGGGGGAGGGGGTGGGCCGCCGGCCTGGCCGTTTGGCTGGCCGTGCTGAACCTTCGGATGCTTCGCGGCGAATTTGGTGCGTTGTTCCGGGGTGAGGATGGCGTCGATCTTGGCGCGGTCGGCCTTGCGCAGCTCGCGCATCTTCTCGCGGCGCTGGTCGCCGGTGAGCGCGGTGGCGTCGAGCTTCTTCAGCTCCTCGGCCTGGGCCGCCAGGATGGGGCGCAGCTGGGCCTGCTGCTCGGTCGTCAGTCCGAGTCGCGCGGTCAGGCGGGCGAGGCGGCGCTCGGGATCAAACTGTCCGCCGTGCTGCCCGTGGTGAGCTTGTGGATGCTGGGCGGGCGTGCCGGTGGCCGGGGCGGTTTCGGCGCGAAGGGGGGCGCAGGCGATGGCGAACAGGAGCAGCGGGAGGAGCGGGCGGTGTCGGGTTTTCATCGAGGTAGGGTGGTTGGAACGGTTGATCGTGACAGGTCCGGTTGACGATGTGCGGGCTGGCACGGTTACGCATCGGCCCGCCGGGCATCGTGGATGCGGGGACGCCGAGCGGGACGCGGTGCCGGGCAGGATTGCGTCGGGCCCGCGCTCTGGATTGGGTTCCGTCGGTCACGAGAATCCTATGCGACACTTCTCCCTCCCTCTTCTGCTGGCGGCCATTTTCGCGTGCGTGTTCCTCCCGCACCGCGCTTGCGGGCAGGCGACGGAGCAGTGGCGGGCGTGGAACCAACCGGTCGAGCCGTTCCGCATCGTCGGCGATCTCTACTACGTCGGTGCATCCGACATCGCGTCGTACCTGATCACGACCCCGCAGGGGCACATCCTGCTCGAGGGCGGTTTCGCCGAAACTGCGCCCTTGATCCGCGCAAACGTGGCGAAGCTCGGTTTCCGCGTGGAGGACATCAAGATCCTCCTCAGCAGCCATGCGCACACCGATCATGCCGGTGGGCTGGCCGAGCTGAAGCGGGCGACCGGGGCGAGGTTGTACGCCGGCCGGGCGGATGCGCCACTTTACGCCGGCGGCGGCAAGGGCGATTTCCATTGGGGGGACCGGCTCACGTTTCCGGCGGTCGTCGTGGACGAGTTGGTGGTCGATGGGGCGAAGGTCGAGCTGGGCGGGGTGACGCTCGTCGCGCGGGCCACGCCCGGGCATTCGCGCGGCAACCTCACCTGGACGATGCGCGTCGGCGGGGCGGAGGGCCGTCCGCTGGATGTCGTCTTTGCCGGCAGCGTGACCGCCCCGGGCTACACGCTGACCGACAATGCGGCCTATCCGGAGATCGCGGCGGATTTTGCGCGCTCCTTCGCGATGCTGAAGACATTGCCGTGCGATGTGTTTCTCGCTCCCCATGGACAGGTGTTCGGGCTGACGGAGAAGCGCCATCGGCTCGAGGTCGGCGAGCCCGGGAATCCGTTCATCGACCCCGCGGGTTTCCTCCATTGGGTGGCTCGCGCCGAGGAGGCCTTTGCTGGGCAGCTGCGGCGGTAGCGGAGAGGGCGACGTTCGCTGGGGCGCGGGGCAGGTGCGCCGATGTCGGCGCTTGTGGTTGATGGAGTTCCGGTTTCGCGGGGCCGGGAATCCGGGTTCAAGCCGTGGCGGCGCCGGCCGATAGCTGCGGCATCCCCGGCCCCACACCGGAGAGTTCCATTATGAGTGCCATGACTTTCAATCGAAGGTTGGCGCTGGGATTCGGTGTGGTCCTGGCGCTGCTTGCCGCGTCCGGTGCGGTGACCGTGTGGTGCATGCGGGCCGGCTCCAGCGGTGCGGTGGCGGTGCGGGAGGGGTTTGTCCGCCAGGCCGCACTTGCCAACCAGCTCGAACGGACGGCAACCGAGGCGCGTCTCCAGTTCACCTACCACATCTATGCGTTCCGGGCCGGGGCCTGGGGGAAGGGGCGCGAGGCGCTCGACCAGTTCGGCACGAAACTCGCCGAGCTCCGTCAGTTGGTGTCGGCCCGGGCCGAACTGCGGGACAACGAGGCGGCGGTGCAGGCGCTCGATGTGCTGGTGCGCCGCTATGTGGAGCAGGCCGAGGCCGGCCGGGCGACGCGGGCGCAGTTCAACTCCGCACGCTCGCGGATGGAGGCGGGCTGCGACGATTTTCTCGGGCACATGGCGAAGTTTGCCGAAGGGCAGCGGGAGGCGCTGCTGGCCGACATCCAGAAGGGCGCGGGCAGCGAGGTGATGCACGAGCGGTTCCAGAAGATGGCGGCGGTCTCGGATGTGGAGGCGCTGGGCCGCGACGCCCATCGCATCGCGCTCGGCGCGCTCTTCGACCGTGATCTGGCGATGATGGGCGAGGCCGCCCCTCAGGCGGACGAGATCATCGCCAAGCTGGACGAGATCGCCGCACTGGTCCACCAGCCGAAGAATCAGGCCCTCCTCAAGCAGGCGCGGGCGGCCGCGGTGGTGCTGCAGCAGGCGGCCAACGACCTCAACGCGGCGTTGATCCGCGAGTCGGATCAGGGGCGGGAGTGGGCGCTCACTGGGCAGGCGCTGATGGAGGCGGTGGGCAAGATCTCGGAGCTCGGGACCTCCGAGACCGAGCAGGCCGCGACCGGTGTGCTTAGGACCATGCGCCGTGGCGTCTGGGTTGTGCTGCTCGGTGTGGCCGGGTGCATTGTCGCGGGCGCCGCGGTGGCCTTCGTCCTCGGGTACCGGCTCACGAGGGTTCTGCGGACGATTGCCCGTGCACTTACGACCGGGGCGGAGCATTCGGCCGCGGCCGCACGCCAGGTATCCGAGTCGAGCCGCCTGCTTGCCGAGGGGGCCAGTGCGCAGGCCGCCTCGCTGGAGGAGACCTCCGCCTCGCTCGAACAGATGTCGGCCACCGCCCGCCGCAACGCCGAGCATGCCGGTTCGACTCTCGAGCTCGCCGCCGCCGCGCGTTCCGCCGCAGACTCGGGTGCGGCGCAGGCACGCGAACTCGGCGAGGCGATGGGCGCCATCCGCCAGTCGAGCGACGAGATCAACCGGATCATCAAAGCCATCGACGAGATCGCCTTCCAGACCAACATCCTCG
>JAEXPG010000585.1 GCA_023447015.1 Verrucomicrobiota bacterium | reverse complement strand
CCCCCCGGCATGTCCCCCTTCGACTTCCTCACCAACGCCGTCCGCGCCAAGGAGATCGCCACGGTCTTCGCCAAGCACGGCTTTGCCGAAGTCATCCAGCAGATCAACCCGCCGCCAGGTTTCCTGCACCGCTTCATGCCCCAGCCGCGACCACGCCGCAGCGTGTGGGAGCGTTTCCGCATGGCCGCCGAGGAGCTCGGCCCGACCTTCGTCAAGTCCGGCCAGCTCCTCAGCATGCGGCCCGATGTCATCCCCGAGGGCCTCGTCTCCGAGCTGCGCAAACTCCAGGACGCGGTGAAGCCCCTGCCCTTCGCCGAGATGCGGCCCGTCCTCGTCGAGGAGCTCGGCGAGGATCTCGACGCCATCTTCTCCGAGTTCGACGAGACTCCGATCGCCTCCGCCTCCCTCGCCCAGGTCTACCGCGCCCGCCTCCGCAGCAACGACCGGGTCGTCGCCGTGAAGCTGCAGCGGCCGAACCTGCGCAAGATGGTCGACGCGGACCTGGACCTCATCTCGTTCTTCGCCACCCAGCTCCACCACCGCATCGCCGCGTTCGCGCCCTACAACCTCCCGGCGGTGGTGGCCGAGATGCGGGTCGCCTTCGGCCGCGAGCTCGATTTCCGCCATGAGTCGAAGAATCTCCGCTACTTCAACGCCCCCAACCCGTTCGCCCAGACGGTCTTCGCCCCGGCCGTCCACGAGGAGTACACCCGCGAACGCGTGCTCGTGATGGACTTCATCGAGGGCCTGCGCCTCGAGCGATCGGCGCTCCCGCCCGAGCAGGCCCGGCGGCTCGCGCACGACGGGGCCCGCTCGCTCTTTCACCAGATCCTCTCCGCCGGCTTCTTCCACCCCGACCCGCACTCCGGCAACCTGCTCGTCACACCCGACGGCCGCCTCTGCGCGCTGGACTGGGGCCAGGTCGGCCAGCTCACCCGCCGGATGCGCCACTTCCTCGCCGAGCTCTTCGAGGCCGCTGCGGCGCTCGACGCCGAACGCGTCGTCGGCGCCGCCTCCGTCCTCGCCTCCCCGCACCGCCGTCCCGACTTCCGCGCCATGGAGAAGGAGGTCACGTTCGCCCTGCGCGAGAACCTCAATTACGCGATCGGCCACCAGGAGATCGGCCGGGTGATCCTCTCGCTGCTCAACATCTTCGGCCGCCACGGCATCAACATCACCCAGGACTACTGCCTCATGGCCAAGGCGGTGCTCTCGATCGAGGAGGCGGCCCGCGCGCTCGACCCGCAGTTCGATCTGCGCCACGCCGCCGAGCCGATCCTGCGCGAGCTCCACCGCGAACGCTACAGCCCCGGTGTGCTGCTCGGCCAGTTCCGCCGCGGCCTCGCCGGCGCGATGACGCGCCTCGGCGACCTGCCGGTCGACCTCCACCGCCTCGCCCAGCGCATCAGCCAGGACGACCTCACGATCAACTTCCAGCATCGCGGCCTCGAGGACCTCGACGACGCCGTCAACAAGGCCAGCAGCCGTCTCACCCTCGCGCTGATCGTCGGCGCGCTGATCGTGGGTTCCTCGCTGATCATCCATGCCGGCACCAAGCCCTCCGTCCTCGGCTACTCCGCCCTCGGGCTCTCGGGGTATCTTCTCTCGATGGTGATCGGCCTCTGGATCGTCTGGGACATCTTCCGCCACGGCCGCCACAAATAGCGCCACCGTTCCAACGCGTCGCCGCGTCCCCGGTCGGCCGTTCCATGCCGCCACGGGAGACAACTCGCCAGTGCACTGCCAACCGGTGGCCCCGCGCTCCCACTTGGCCGTTGCCCGGTGGCGCCTCCGGCCTAGCGTCCGGCCTCCACGATGTCCGCTTCCGCCCACCAGTCCTCGTCCGCGCCCGCTGCCGCGCCGCTCGCGTGCCCGCGACCGGAGGTGCTCGCGCCCGCCGGCGACTGGGACTGCGTGCACGCCGCGGTCGAGAACGGCGCCGATGCCGTCTACTTCGGCCTCGACCGCTTCAACGCCCGGATGCGCGCGCACAACTTCACCTCCGCCGATCTCCCGGAGATCATGTGCTTCCTCCACCGGCGCGGCGTGCGGGGCTACGTCACGTTCAACACCCTGGTCTTCTCCAACGAACTCGCCGAGGCCGCCGACTACATCCGCACCCTTGTCGCCGCCGGCGTCGATGGCGTGATCGTCCAGGATGTCGGCATCTGCCGGATGATCCGCGCGCTCTCGCCCGACCTGCCGATCCACATCTCGACGCAGATGACCGTGACCAGCGCCGCCGGTGTGCAGTTCGCCCACGAGCTCGGGGCGCAGCTCGTCGTTCTCGCCCGCGAGAACTCCATCACCGAGATCGCCAGACTCCGCGAAACCCTCGGCAACTCGCCCGCGCAGCTCCCGCTCGAAGTCTTCGTCCACGGCGCGCTCTGCGTCGCCTACTCCGGTCAATGCCTCACCAGCGAGTCGCTCGGCGGCCGCTCCGCCAACCGCGGCGAATGCGCCCAGGCCTGCCGCATGCCCTACGACCTCGTCGCCGACGGCAGGCAGGTCGACCTTGGCGGCCGCCGCTACCTCCTCAGCCCGCAGGATCTCGCCGGGCTCGATGTGCTGCCCGATCTCCTGCGCCTGGGCATCGCCTCGCTCAAGATCGAGGGCCGCCTGAAGAGCGCCGAGTACGTCGCCAACCTCACCCGCGTCTACCGCGAGGCCGTCGACCGGATCCACCACGAGGTTGCCGGCAAACCCGCCGATGCCGCCCGCGACCGCCGCACCGTCGACGCCCTCTGGCACGCGCACCGCTACGACCTCGAGATGGCGTTCTCGCGCGGCTTCCACTCCGGCTGGTTCCGCGGCATCGACAACCAGGAGCTCGTCCACGCCCGCTTCGGCACCAAGCGCGGGGTGCGCCTCGGCAAGGTCGTCCGCGTCGAGCGCGACGGCGTGCTCGTCCGCCTCGAATCGTCCGTGAAACCCGGTGACGGCGTCGTCTTCGACTACGGCGCACCCGAAAAGGGCGAAGCCGGCGGCCGCGTCTATGAGGTCTTCCCGCGCGGCGCCGATACCCTGCTCACCTTCGGCCGCGGCGCCGTGGACTTCTCCCTCGTCCATCCCGGCGACCTCGTCTGGAAAAACAGCGATCCCGCGCACGAGAAACGCCTCCGTGCCACCTTCGCCGGCGATCAGCCGCGGGTGCTCCGGCCCATCGCCGCCGAGGTGCACGGCCGCGCCGGCGGCCCGCTCACGCTGCTCCTCCGCGACGAGCTTGGCCACGTCGCGCAGGCCGAATCGTCCATCGCCCTCGTCGCCGCCGAGAAACACCCGCGCACCCCCGAGCGCCTGCGCGAGCAGTTCGGCCGGCTCGGTGGCACCCCGTTCCGCCTCGACCGCCTCGACGCTCAGCTCGAGCCCGGCCTCATGCTCCCGATGAGCGAGCTCAACCGCGTCCGCCGCGACGCCGTCGCCCGGCTCGACGAGCTCCGCGCCGCGCCCCACCGCTGGAC
>JAEXPG010000578.1 GCA_023447015.1 Verrucomicrobiota bacterium | reverse complement strand
CTCGCAGGTTGCGCCGTTGGCCGTGTCCAGGACGATCTTCCAGCCGGCCAACGCGCCGGGCGGCAGCAGGCGCGCGGCCTGCCCGATGTAGAGCATCTTCGCCTCGCCCACCGCGCGGATCTCGCCGCGGGTCGTCGCGGGCGCGGACTGGTCCGCCAGGAGCGCCTCGATCGCGGCCTCCTCGGCATCGGGCAACTTGAGGCCGGTGCCGGCGAAGAACTTCACGCCGTTGTCGTCGGCCGGATTGTGCGACGCCGTGATCACGACGCCCAGCTGCGACTTCGACTCGCGCACGGCGAGCGACACTTCCGGTGTCGGCACCACGCCGAGCAGGCCCACGTTCCAGCCCGCCGCGGCCAGGCCCTCGGCCACGGCCGCCTCCAGCGCCGGACCCGACGCGCGCGTGTCGCGGCCGATCAACGCCCGCTTCGGTCCCGCGCCGAGCTTGGCGCCGACGTGCCGCCCGGCCGCGTGGGCCAGCTTGCGGACGAAGTCCGGATTCATCACCGCGTCGCCGTAGCGCCCGCGCACACCATCAGTGCCGAAGTAGAGACGTTTCATGGGGAGAAAAAAGGAGTTAGGTAATGCCGAACGATGGGTGGACTCCAAGTGAAGCAAGGTGCGGATAGACCCTTTCGAGTTGCGTGACCTCAGGTACGGCTGGAGCTGACGGAAATATGTCGGAGCCACTGCTCCACCGAACGAAAACGACCAAGACCAACAAGCTCGAACGGGTCCGGACCTCCTTCGCCGTTCGAGACTCCTAGACTTGTCGCTTGCATGGGTTCGACGACACCCATGCGGCGCAACGCGAAGTTGATCGCCCCTGGATGAATAGCCGGTTCCGTGATCTGATGGTCGTGCTCCCAAAGACATGCGGCTTGAGTTCCACAACCTCCGTGAAACGCGGCTTCAATGTAGGCCGAACGGGAGAAACAGGCTGCCATTGTCCGAAGCCAACTTGGAGGGAGCAAAGAACAGACCTCTTCGGCGTCAGTCAGGTCTCCATCAGTCAGGAAGATGAAATCGTTCGCCAGCGGAACCAGAGAAACACCGCTGGCGAGTGAGACGAAGGGCCAGTTTCTCTGTCGGCAGATACCCTCCTCCGACTGAGGAATGATGAGACCGCAGATCGTGTACGGCATATCGCGTGTGCCGCCCTCACGCCGCCCAGAACTGCCGCGCCTTGGCGACGTGGCGCTTCACGGTGCCGTCGCGGAGAAGCTCCTGCACCTGCGCGACGCCGGAGGCGAGGTCCTTGGCGCGGCCGGCGACCCACAGGCCCGCGCCGGCGTTGAGCGCGACGGTGTCGGCGATGGTCTGCGGGGCGCGGTTCTCCAGGAGCGCCTCGAAGAGCGCGAGATTCACGACGGCATCGCCGCCCTGGAGTTCCTCGAGGCGGCCGGCCGGCAGTCCGGTAGGCGCGAGCGCCACCGACGTCAGCGGACCGCGCAAACGTCCCGCGCCGGCGCAGAAGTTTTCGGTCCCGGTCGTCCATTCGTCGAGTCCGCGATCGGTGCCCGGCACCTGGCCGTGGATCGTGAGCGCGGCGGAGAGTCCGAGATCGTGGAGCGCCCCCGCGAGCGGCTCGACCCAGTCCTTGGCGTAGACGCCGAAGAGCTGGAAGGCGGGGCGACCGGGATTGATCAGCGGTCCGAGAATGTTGAAGACGGAACGGCGGCCCTTGGCCGCGAGCGCCTTGCGCACCGGCGCGATCTCCTTGAACGCCGGGTGGAACGCCGGGGCGAAGAAGAAGCAGAAGTTGAGCTCGGCGAGTGAACGCTGCAGCCGGTCGAGCGGCGCCTCAAGGGGCACCCCGATGGCGGCGATCAGGTCCGCGCTGCCGCACTTCGAGGTGATCGAGCGGTTGCCGTGCTTCATCACCTTCACCCCGGCCGCGGCGAGGACGAACGCCGTCGCCGTGGAGATATTGAAGCTGCCCGCGTGGTCGCCGCCCGTGCCGACGACATCGATCGCCTCGCCGGCCCACCGGGCCACCCCGGGGTCGCGCGCGAGTTTCCGGAACTCGGCGGCGAACGCCGCCACCTCGGCCGGCTTTTCGCCCTTGGCCGCGAGCGCCGTGAGGAACGATTCCTTCTGCTCCGCCGCCACCTCGGCCGCGACCAGCGCCGCCACGGCGTCGGCAACCTGCGCAGGCGAGAGATCGCCGCCGGCCTCCATCTGGGTTTGCAGTGCAACAAGCGCGCTCATCAGGCCGTGAAACTGCACGGTCCTCCCCTGCATCGGAAAGGAAATTCTGGGAGTCGGCGCCGGCGGTCTACCGTGCTTTCGGCAGACGAAAGAAGGCAGCGAACCCGGTTGGGGCGGGCGATATCGGGTATAGACTTCCGGGCACCTTTCGGAATCCGGAAGAAACTCGACCACGGATTACGCGGATCATCACGGATGAATGTCCGGCCCTCCGTGCCCATCCGTGTGATCCGTGGTTGTTTCCGCGGAACCGAGTTTCTTGAGCGCGAACGAAGGCACCCGGACAGAGAGAGAACGAGTCCGCACAACTCCGGTCCTCGGCTCACCGGCCAGGCAAGCATTGCTGTCGGACGAGTGGACTCCGAGTGCTCGGTCCTTCGCTCTCTTCGTTGCCTTCTGTCGGTTCCGACTGCGCCCACTCGCTTCACGTGGTGGGTCGCCGCGGGGTCGCCACGCGGACGCCACCGAAAGCGGCTTCGCCTCCGCGTCACGACATGATCGCCGAGTCCGAAGCAGTCCACTCGTGCAACGCCCGGCGCAGCACCATCGCCGGATGTTCGGCCCGGCGGCCGGCACCGTCCGCGATCTGGGTGCGGCAGCTCGTGCCCGCGGCGACAATCACCGTCGCGGCAGTCGCCGCCCGCACAGCGGGGAACAGCGCCAGTTCGCCGATCTGCATCGACACCGCGTAGTGCTCCTTCTCGTAACCGAACGCCCCGGCCATGCCGCAACAGCCGGCGGGGATCGTCCGCACGCGGTGCCCCCGCGGAAGCGAGAGCGCCTGGACCGCGTCGTCGAGGCTGCTGAGCGCCTTCTGGTGGCAGTGTCCGTGCAGGAGGATCTCCACGGGTTCCGGCCGGAAATCGTCGGCGGAGATGCGCCCCGCCCTCGCCTCCCGCGCGATCCACTCCTCGAGCAGCAGGCAATGCGGCGCGAGCTCAACGGCGCGCGCCTTCAGGTCGGCGCCGACGAGCGCGGGATACTCGTCGCGGAAACCGAGAAGCGCCGACGGCTCCAGTCCGATCAGCGGCTCCGCCGCCGAGACGCGGCCATGCAGCGCCAGCACGTTGGCGCGCGCCGCGTCGCGCGCCCGGCCGAGCATCCCCTTCGAGATTGCGGAACGTCCGCTCTCGGCGTGCTCGGCGACGACAACCTCGTACCCGAGCCCGGTGCACAACTCGAGCGCCGCGCGGGCCAGCTCCGGCTCCTGGTGGTCGGTGAACTCGTCGACGAACAGATGGACCCGCCCGCGCCGCGGCCGGCCGGCCCGAGGAGCGAGCGCCTCCCGGTTGTCCCGCAGCCAGACGCGGAAGGTCGCGCGCGCGAACCGCGGCAGGGCGCGTTGCGGCGACAGCCCGAGTGCGCGCTTGATCAGCGGTGCGGTGAGGGCGCTGCCCGCCGCCCAGTTGACCGCCGCAGGCCACACCGCCGCCCCGCGCGCCAGCGACGCGAAACCGCCGAACACCCGGGTGCGCAACGAGGGCCCCCGCGTCGCATGGGACTGGTGCAGCCACTCGGCCTTCAGCAGGGCGACGTCGACGCTCGACGGGCACTCGGACTTGCACGCCTTGCAGGAGAGGCAGAGCTCCATCGCCTCGGCGATGATCGGGTCGGCGAATGGGTTCGCCGCCGGCGAGCGGGTAAGCGCTTCGCGCAGCACATTGGCGCGGGCGCGCGTGGAATGGCGCTCGTCGCCCGTCGCCATGAAGCTCGGGCACATCGTCCCGCCCATCTTCGCGGATTTGCGGCAATCCGCCGTGCCGTTGCATTGCTCGGCCAGACGGAGCACTCCACCCCACCGGGAGAAATCCAGCGCGGTGGCGAACTCGCGGGTCGCCTGGTTCTCCTCGTAGCGGAGCGACTCCGTCATCGGACGGGCCTCCACAATCTTGCCCGGATTGAGGATGCCGGCCGGATCCCAGACCCGTTTCAGCTCCGTGAGCAGCGCGTAGTTCCGCGCCCCCACCATCGCCTGCAGGAACGGTCCGCGCACGCGGCCGTCGCCATGCTCGCCGCTGAGGGAACCGCGGTGGCGTTTCACCAGCGCGGCGACATCGGCGGTGAGCGCTTGGAACTTCGCGCGGTCCGATCCGCGTTTCAGATCGAGCACCGGGCGCGTGTGGAT
>JAEXPG010000570.1 GCA_023447015.1 Verrucomicrobiota bacterium | reverse complement strand
ATCCAGGAGCGCCGCACCCATCCCCGCGCGCGGTCGGGGCAACGGCAAGAATGTCGACCACGACCCACCAGCGGCGAACTCCCGGACGAGGTCCGTCTCATTGCCGCCCAGCGCGAAGACCCGGTTTCCGTCCGTCACCAGGCACGAGTTGACGGGCGCCGGGGCGGTTCCGGCGGTCTGCCATCCCGGGATGCCGGGGGTCTGTGTGATGGCTGCGTCCCCGGAGCCATAGGGGTACGTGACTCCGCCGTGCCCGATGATCTGACCGCGTGCGTAGACGAATCTGCCCGCGGCTCGCGCTTGCGGCAGCGCATGGCCGGTGCTCCAGCAGGTGCGGGCCGCGGTGCTTGTCGGCGGTGTTCCGACCATGGATAGCTGTGGTCCCGTGGACCAGCTGCTGCTCGTCGACGGGCTGCTCTTGGGATCGGTGAACTTCGCCAGCACGGTATTGGTGGCGGGGTCGATCAGCTCGAAGTCGTAGACCGTGTAGAGGGAGCTGGCGGTGGTCGTCTGGACGTACCAGCGTTTTGCGGTTCCGTCCCGCACCCAGGTGTTGTTCGTCAGTTCGGTCAGATCGAACAACAGAGTATTTGTGGACGTGCCGTCGTTGAAGCTGAGGCCGCTGGTATCGCCATCGAGCAGGAATGGCCTCCAGGTGGCCTGCGGGATGGTCTTGTCCACGGTGGAAACGCCGAAGATGAGTCCGATGTTCCGTTTGGCGGTGGACACGGTGACGCGTGCGACGAGCTTCGGCGCGTAGGCGGGACGGGCCGAGATCCAGTAGACCCTCCGGTTGCTGAAGCCGAATGTGCGGTCCGGCGGGTTAAGCGTGGCCAATCGCATGCCGTACCAGCCGGGACGGTCAGGCAGCGGTGCCATGTAGGTTGCCTGGGCGTTCGCGACGGCCGACACCTTGTTGAGCGCATCGTAGGCGAGCCATGCGAAGTCGCTTTGGTTCGCGTAGGCGGTGTTGTTGAGGATCTTGAACGCGCCCAACTCACCCGGGTCGCGCGCACTGTTGGCATTCAGATCCACCCACCGGGTGTCGTCGTAGCCGACGAGAAGACGTGCATGCTCCGAGTATGACTCTTTCGCGGCCATCTCGATCCCGTTGGTGCTGATCGAACCTGTCGGCGTCTGGACGAGCAGAACATGACCTTGGCTCAGCAGCCGTTTCAGGGGCAAAAGGCCCGGACTTGTCGGATCCTTGATCGGGGTGGGCTCACTTGCCGGCCCGTACTCGAGCACGCCGGCCTGCTCGATGCGGTAGTTCAGCGCGTCCAGCCAGATGGACGGTTGGGTGGTCCAGTTTGTGTAGTTGGCTGCGACTCCCCTGGTTCCATCGTAGGGGAACGCCGTCCAGCTGGGGGCGCCATGTTGCAGCAGGACGCGGTAGATGTCGCCGATGGGAGCGCCCTCGTCCTTGCCGTCGTTGGCGAAATTGTAGGTCCATTTCGGCGAGAAGGCTCGCGCGGCGGTCTGTTCGGCGGTCCACCCTCGGGCGAGGGCTACCTCGTGGGTGAGCTGATAGTAGGTCGAGGCGAAGGCGTTGCAGGACTTGAGATAGCCCATGTAGCGCAACGGCGGGAAGGCCGGCAGCTCGGTGTTGTCGACGGTGGCCGGGAGGGCGGTGTCGGCGGCGGTTGGTGCGAGCGGAATGCCGGCGTGGACGATGCCTGCCGACAGGACTCCGCTGGCCAACAACGCACCGACGGCACGGCCCACGATGCTCAATGATGATGATAATAAGCGATTCATGGTGGTGTGATCAGTTTGGTGGCTGGGGTTGTGGGGTATCCCATGGGTAGGCATGCGCGCCTGTATTCAAAGCACTGCATGATCTGCGGCGGATCCGTGTGATCAGCGGGCCCGGTTCGGTGCGAACTGGCGCCGCCCCGGGTTGTCGTCCGCGCTTGCGCGGGGCGCGGGCGGTTGGCTCTGTGGTGGGCTCCACCGATGCCCGATCCCCGCGAACTGCCCATCTACGAAATCCAGAGCGCGCTGCTCGACGGCGTGCGTGCGACCGGCCGCGTGGTCGTGCAGGCGCCCACCGGCTCGGGCAAGTCGACGCAGGTGCCGCAGATGCTCCTGCGCGCCGGTCTGCTCGAGCGCGGCCAGTGCGTCGTGCTCCAACCGCGGCGGATCGCGGCGCGCATGCTCGCCAAGCGCGTGGCGCAGGAGCAGGGCGTGCGCCTGGGTGACGAGGTGGGCTACCAGGTGCGGCTCGACTCCCGCGTGTCGGACCGGACGCGGATCCGCTTCGTCACCGAGGGGATCCTGCTGCGGCAGATGACGTTCGACGCGCACCTGCGCGGCGTGAGTGCGCTGGTGTTCGACGAGTTCCACGAACGCCATCTCGACGGCGACATCGGCCTAGCCCGCGCGCTCCAGATCCAGCAGACGACGCGGCCCGACCTGATCGTGATCGTGATGTCGGCCACGCTCGACGCCGGGCTGCTGCAGAAGTACCTCGCGCCGTGCACGGTCGTACGCAGCGAGGGCCGGATGTTCCCCGTCGCGACTGAGTACGAGAAGCACGCGATCGATCCGGACCGCGAGGACATCTGGGAAGTCGCGGCGCGGGCGTGTGCCCGGGTCGTCGCGCGGCAGCCGACCGGCGACGTGCTGGTGTTCATGCCCGGCGCGTACGAGATCAACCGCACCGTCAACGCGCTCCAATTCCAACGCGAGCTGAAGGACTGCCTGGTGTTCTCCTTGCACGGCGAGATGGCGCCGGAGGAGCAGGACCGCGCGGTCGACCGCTACGAGCGGCGCAAGATCATCGTGGCGACCAACGTCGCCGAGACCTCGCTCACCATCGACGGCGTGACGGCCGTGGTCGACAGCGGGCTGGCGCGCGTGGCGCGGTTCGATCCGCACCGCGGCATCAACACGCTTCTCGTCGAGAAGATCAGCGCCGCCTCCGCCGACCAGCGCGCCGGCCGCGCGGGCCGCACGGCGCCGGGCGTGTGCCTGCGGCTGTGGACGGAGCGCGAGCACACGCAGCGCGCACCGCAGGAGCTGCCGGAGGTGAAACGCCTCGACCTCGCGGAGGTCGTGCTGACGTTGAAGGCCGCCGGGATCGACGACGTGGCGAACTTCCCGTGGATCGAGCCGCCGGACGCCAAGGCGCTCGCCCGCGCGGAGGACTTGCTGCGGAACCTCGGCGCGGTGGCGTTGCCGAAGGTAGGGCCGGCTCTCCGCGCCGTCCGCGGCGGGTGGGGG
>JAEXPG010000552.1 GCA_023447015.1 Verrucomicrobiota bacterium | reverse complement strand
GTGCAGGACGGACGCCCGAACGTGCGGCTCCTCGAGCCCAAGGACGGCATTCCCGAGAGCTGGGCCCAACTCTTCCTCACGGACAACGAAGTCCGCCTCAATGTCGCCGGCCAGGTCTTCCGCTTCGATCCGTCCGCCGATCGTGTCGTTCCGGACACGGTCTCGGCCATCGCCCAGCCCGGCGTGCTCGGCGGGCAGGGCCGCCCCATCCGCGATGCGCTCAACCGGCTCTGGCTGCCGGTCGACGAGACGGTGCGCGTGGTCAGTCCCGGCGCCCGCGACTTCCATCTATCCCTCGAACGCATGCCGGCCTCGATCACCCCGCTGTCGTTCACCGGCGAGGCCGACGGCGTCGTCTGGATGCACCAACGCCAGCGTCTGCTGCGTTTCGACCCCGCACTGCCCAGCACCCCCACCCCGCCGCTGCGGGCCGTGCTGAGCCACGCCCACCGGATGGCCAGCAACCGCCACACCTTCTTCCCCTCCGGCGAGTTCCCGGCATCGGAATTCCAGGACAACTCCCTCGCCTTCCACTTCCTCGCCCCCGGCTCGAACTTCAGCCGCACCGTCACCTTCGAGACCAAGCTGGAGGGTTCCGACGACCGCTGGGTCCCGGTGGGGGCCGTCGGCGCCGCCTATTTCAACCGCCTGAAGGAAGGCCGCTACGTGCTCCACGTGCGCCCCCGTTCCGGAGCGGAGATCGGCGAGGAGACCACGCTGTCGTTCACCATCCGCCCGCCATGGTTCCGCACCACTCTGGCCTATGTGCTCTACGGGTTCGCCGCCTGCTCCCTCGGCGGCCTCGTCACGGGCGGCTGGCTGCTCCTCAACCGCCGGGAAAAGCGCCGCCTCGCCGCCCTCGTGCAGGAGCGCACCGGCGAGCTCGCCCGAAGCGAGGAGCGCTACCGCCGCCTCAATGAGGAACTCGAGGGCCGCGTCGCCGCGCGCACCACCGAACTCGCCACCGCCAACACCCATCTCCAGAGCGCGAAGGAGGCCGCCGAGGCCGCCGACAAAGCCAAGAGCGCCTTCCTCGCCAACATGAGCCACGAGATCCGCACCCCGATGAACGGCGTCATCGGCATGGGCCACCTCCTCCTCGGCACCCCGCTCAACGCCGACCAGCGCGACTTCGTCGACACCCTCATCAACAGCAGCGAAAGCCTGCTGACCATCCTCAACGACCTGCTCGACTTCTCCAAGATCGAGGCCGGCCAGCTCAACCTCGAGTCGATCGACTTCGACCTCCAGGAACACCTCGAGCGCGCCCTCCATCTCCAGGCCGAGAGCGCCCGCAAGAAGAAGCTCAGCCTCGTGCTCGACTTCGACCCCTCGACACCGCACCACGTCCGCGGCGACCCCGTCCGCCTGCGCCAGATCGTCCTCAATCTCGTCGGCAACGCCATCAAGTTCACCTCCCGCGGCGAGGTCCTCCTGCACGTCCGGCCGCTCGAGGTCGGCGCCGCCGGCTGCAGCCTCCGCTTCGAGGTGCGCGACACCGGCATCGGCATCCCGCAGGCCGCCCAGGCCGCCCTCTTCCAGCGCTTCATGCAGGCCGACAACTCGATGACCCGCCGCTACGGCGGCACCGGCCTCGGCCTCGCGATCTGCCGCCGCCTCGTCGATCTCATGCACGGCGACATCGGCGTCGTGAGCGAACCGGACAAGGGCTCGACGTTCTGGTTCGTCCTTTCGTTCGCCCCCGCCGCCGCTCCGGCCGGCCACGAGACCGCCGGCTCGCTGGAGCACCGGCGGATCCTCGTCGTCGACGACAACGCCACCAACCGCAAGGTCTTCCTCCGCCTCCTCGAGCGCTGGCACGCCACCGCCGAGGTCGCCGACGGCGCCGCCGCCGCGTTGATCGAGATCCGCCGCGCCCACAACGCCGGCGAACCGTACGACCTGATCCTCGTCGACCGCCACATGCCCGGCATCGACGGCCTCGCGCTCGCCCGCACGCTCCACACCGATCCGTCGCTCGGGCATCCCCGGGTGATCATGCTCAGCTCCGGCGCCGAACGGCTCTCGCCCAAGGAACTGGCCCATCACGGGCTCGCCGCCTACGACTGCAAACCGATCGGGACATCACGGCTGTACACGCTCATCCGCCGCGCCCTCGACAACCAGCCCGCCACCCCCGCACCCGCTCCAGCTGCCGCGCCCGCTCCGGCGCCGGAGTTGCCGGCGGCATCGGCTCCGCCCCCGGCCGAGAATCCCGGAGCGCCGCAGGTGCTCGTCGCCGAAGACAACCGTGTGAACCAGAAGGTTGCCGCCCAGTATCTCAAATCCGCGGGCTGCACCGCCGTCATCGCCGCCAACGGCCAGGAGGCCGTCGAGGCGCTCCGCCGCTCCCCCTACCGGCTGGTGCTGATGGACGTCCAGATGCCGGTGATGGACGGCCTCGAGGCCACGCAGACGATCCGCCGCGCGCAGGCTGCCGGCGAACCGGGCTTCACCCGCGAAATCCGGATCGTCGCCATGACCGCCAACGCCATGGCCGGCGACCGCGAGCTCTGTCTGGCCGCCGGCATGGACGACTACGTCGCCAAACCGCTCACCCCCGCGGCGATCAAGACCGTGCTCGAGAAACACCTCGGCCACACCGTGCCCGGCTCCGCCTCCTGATCCTCACGCAATAGGCCGAGATGGCCCACGCGGGTGGCCGTCTGCATTCCGCTGTCGCCGGAAGCGCATGCTCCATGCCGATCAGGTCACCGGCCCGTTCAACCGGCCAGACGCCCGCTCGGGGCACCGTCGCCATTCGTTCATTGCACAGGCCGTTGCGCACCGCAGCATCGTCGCGTCAGCCTGCGCGCCCGCCGCGCGGGCCGTCCACATCCCATGGCCAAGGCGAAGCACACCGTCAGTATTCCCGTCACCGGCTGGAAGGAGCACACCTGCCGTTTCTGCGGCCAGCCCTACGCCTACGAGTTGAAGCGCACCGCCCACGGCAACGGCGCCACCCCCGGCGAAGCCGGAGCGTCCGCCCAGAAGGAGGCCGAGAAGCTCCGGGCCACGGCGGTGGAGATGCAGCCGTGCCCCGGCTGCGGCCATTACCAGCCGGACATGATCGCCGCGCGCCAGACCCTCCGCCACTGGTGGGTTCTCATCGCGGCCTTCGTCCTCGCGCTCGGGGCCCTGTTGCTCTTCGGCCGGGACGCGCTCCCCACCTCCACGCTGGTCCGGCTGGTCGCGGCGCTGTGCACCGCCGTCGGCCTGGCCCACGGGCTCTTCGAGTGGAAGGATCCCAATGGAAACCCCGCGCATAACCGCGAGCTCGCGCAATCCCGCCTCGCCCAAGGCCGCCTGCACGCCGCCCCCACCACCTCGACCCTTTCCACGCCACGGGACCTCCGGCTGCGCCAGTCCCCGCTGCGCCGCGCCGCCGCGGCCTGCCTCCTAACCGCCGTCATGCTCGCGCCGCTCCCCGAACTGCAGCGCCTCGCCCGCCATTGGCCCTGCAATCCCGACGTTTACCCCTCGGTGGCCGGACCGGGAGACACCGTCCGCCTCTACCTCGCCGAGTCGCTCGAAAGCGTGCAGGGCTACTGGCGCGGCACCCCGCGCGTCGGCCTCACCATTCCCGACCAACGCGACACCCCGCGCTTCCTCGAGGCCACGACCAACAACAACACCTGGGGGCACTCCATCTCGGCCAAGGATTCCGAAAAGTCCAAGAGCTTCACCCCGTGGGTCGAATTCACGCTGCCGGACGACGGTGACGCCGCCGCCGCCCGGAAAGTGCGCTGCACCATCGCGCTCGCCGTCGCGTACCCGCTCCTCACGGACAGCGACTCCTTCGTCGTCACCACCCGCAACCTCACCCGCGAGGCCGTCCTCGAGCTCGCTCCGCCGAAGTCCGGGCAGCGCTACCTCCGATGGTGGTGGAGCGGCTCCGTCCCCGCCCTCGCGCTGCTGCTCGCCGCCGGCGGCCTGCTCCTCGGCCAGGCGGCCCGGCTGCGCCAGCTCGCCACACCGACGCGCATGCTGGCCCCCGACTCGACCAGTTCACCCACGGCCTGAGTTGCGGCGGAGCCGCAGCACACCGGTGATGATGGCGGCAGTCCGGCCCCGCCGGAGAGCCGCGCGATTCGCAAGCCCCGGTCCGACTGGAGCGATCAAGGACGCGAAGAATTCCTTGTTGGCCCGGCCGGCGGGGGCGCCACGCTCCGTCGCCATGGCCGCCTCCAAATCGGGCTCGTTCCATCTCTTCAAGTTCGCCGGCATCGACGTCTTTCTCCACTGGTCCTGGTTCCTCGTCGCCGTCTACGAGATCTCCCGCCGCGGCGACCACTACAGCTCCTTCGGGTGGAACGTCGCCGAGTACCTCGCGCTCTTCGGCATCGTCCTCCTCCACGAGTTCGGCCACTCCCTCGCCTGCCGTTCGGTCGGTGGCCGGGCCGAGCAGATTGTCCTCTGGCCGCTCGGCGGCGTGGCGTTCGTGAATCCGCCCCAGCGCGCCGGCGCCTATCTGTGGAGCATCGCCGCCGGCCCGCTGGTGAACGTCGTGCTGCTGCTCGTGTTCCAGGTGCTCGACGCCATCTCACGCTCGCTCGGCTGGGAGTGGTCCTCGCCCGACCTCGCCCGCCTCATCGCCAACGTCTGGTGGATCAACACCGGCCTGCTCCTCTTCAACATCCTCCCGGTCTACCCCCTCGACGGCGGCCAGATCCTGCGCTCGCTGCTCTGGTTTCTCGTCGGCCCCGCGCGCAGCCTGCTCGTCGCCTCCGCACTGGGTTTCCTCGGCGTGGCCGGCCTCGTGGCCCTGGCCTTCTCCTACACCCCCGGAAACATCTTCTGGATGCTGCTGATGGCCGGCTTCCTCCTGCTCAACTGCTGGCACGGGTTCCAGCACGCCCGGCAAATGGCCGTGCTCGAGCAGGCGCCGCACCGCGCCGACCGCAACTGCCCCGCCTGCCGGAAACCGCCGCCGGTGGCCGCGCTCTGGGCCTGCAACCGCTGCCGCCAGCCGTTCGATCCGTTCACCACCGCCGGCACCTGCCCGCACTGCGGCAGCACCAACGACGTCGTCGCCTGCCCCGCCTGCGGCCAGATGCACCCGCTGCCGGCCTGGAGCCAATACCCGCCGAATCTGCCGACGATCACGCTGGACCGTTCGTAACCGCCCCTCCGCCCCTGTCCCGCCCGCCGCCCCGGCCTGCGCCTCCTTCGCGCAGGCCGTGCTGTTTCCGGACCGCGCCGCGGCCGGCCGCGCCCGTTTGACTCCAATCCGCTCTCCCGCTACACCGGCGCCCGCTCCCCCGCCACCCTGACCGCCCCTTCCGCGATGAAACGCCTGATCGTCTGCTGCGACGGAACCTGGAACACCCCCGACGAGGAGGAGAACAACCTGCCGGCGGCGACCAACGTCGTGCGCCTCTACAACGCGCTCGCGCCGCAGGACGCCCGCGGATGCACCCAACTCGCCTACTACCACACCGGCGTCGGCACCTCCGGCGGCTTCTTCTCCCGCCTCGCGGGCGGCATGTACGGCGCCGGGCGGGACCAGAACATCCTCAGCGCCTTCGTCTGGCTCGGCGCCCACTACGAGGACGACGGCGAACCCGATGAGATCTTCGTCTTCGGGTTCAGCCGCGGCGCCTACACCGTGCGCAGCCTCGCCTCGATGATCGGCTACTGCGGCCTGCCGATCATCAACCGGGTCCCGAGCGCCGAGGACTGGGACCACGCCCGCCTGGCGTTTCGCGAGGGCTATTGCGACCGCCGGCCGGCGGAGGCCTGGCGCCGTCCCGAGTGGCCGTGGCGCCCGGCCGGAAGCGTCCGTATCGATCTGGTGGGCGTCTGGGACACCGTGGGCGCGCTCGGCATCCCCGACTCCTTCGCCCTGCTCAACCTCTTCGACCGCTCCCGCCGCTGGCGCTTCCACGACCTCGAGCTCGGCGGCCCCGTCGACCACGGCCGCCACGCCGTGGCCATTGACGAGACGCGCGCCTCCTTCGCGCCCTCGCTGTGGCTCGATCCCCACGGCCGCCCGGTCGTGACCGATTCCCGCATCAAGCAGCTCTGGTTCCCCGGCGTGCACGCCGATGTGGGCGGCGGCTACAGTTCCACGAGTTTGTCCGACATCGCGCTGACCTGGATGATCGACGAGGCGGCCGCGCTGGGCCTGGGTTTCGATCCGGCGATCGTCGCCCAGACCGTCCCGAACCCGCAGGGCGCGCTGCACCAGTCGGTGAAGGGCGGGTTCCGGATCATGCCCACCCAGCCGCGCCAGGGGCCGCTGCTGACGACCGGCGCCGCGGCCTTCCACGCCGCCGCCGGCCAGCGCCAGCGTTGTCCATCGATCGCACAGGCCCCGTACCGCCCCACCGAGCTGCTGCCGGCCAACGGCCCGGTCGTCTACCGGCCGATCTACGCCAACCAGCGGTGGAACAACACCGGCATCTACCTCGAGGCCGGCGGCGTCTACGAGTTCTCGGCCACCGGCCGCTGGCTCGAGCACAAGGTCGTCCGCGACCACAACGGCCGGGACGTCGGCCACTTCCGGCTGGGCAAACTCCTCGGGGTGATCCGCCGCATCGCCGAGGGCGGCCAGTGGCTGTTTCGCCAACTCGCTCGCAACCGCCGCGCGCAGTTCCCCTTCACCCGCCGCGAGGGCGCCGCACCGTGGTTCGCCCTCGTCGGGGTCATCGCCAACGGCGGCAGCGCCGCGCCCGATGGCACCGCCACCCCGCACCAGACCTTCACCGTCGGCGACGGCCGGACGATCACCGTGGACAAGCCGGGCTACCTCCACGCCTTCGCCAACGGCACCTGGCGCATCTCCGACAGTTTCCGCGGCAGCGTGATTCTCCATCTCCGCCGCGTCCGCTAGAAGTCGGCCGGATCGCGGCCGCCCTGCGGCCAGCCAGGATCATCGCCCCATCTCGGGACGGCCCGGTCTGGGTGCCCTGAGCCGGCGTGGTGCGTCGATCCCGGCCCGCAGAAGTCCGGAACGCTCGCTTGTCGGCCTGGCGCGCAGAACCCCGCCGGATCGATCCGGCTCAGCGGGCCGCGGGCGCCTCGGGCTCGGGCTTCCGCGCCGGCAACGCGATGATCTCGACGTACACGGCGGCCGCACCGGCCTTCGCGGCGGCATCGACCGCCACCACGACTTCGCTCAACGGCTTCACCGCGGCGGCCGCCGCATCGGTCCCGACCTTGCAGGAGAAATCCCACCGGTTGAAACCCTCGGGCGGCGTCTTGCGCTGTTCGCGCTGCACATACTTGCGGAGCTCGCTCTTCACGGCGTCGAGCACTCGGGCGTCGGCCTTGCGCGGGTCTTTGAGAGGAAAGGTCTTTTTCATGGGAAGTGATGTGGGGGCCGACGACAGGCGTCAGCGCCGTTTCCCGCCCTTGCGGTGCCCGAACGATTTGCCGCGGGACGGAGCCAGGAAGCCGCCACGGGGCTCCTCCTTCTGCTTCTTCTGCGGCTTCGGACGGGGCTGGAACTTCGGCTGGCGCGGGACGGCGGCCGCCGGCGCCGGCTTCTTCTTTCGCCACGCGCCGACGGTGGTCTCCGCCCAGTTGGCATCCTGCTGGCGCTTGGGCTGCAGCGCCGCCTTCGGGGCGGTCGTGAGCACGCCACCTTCGCCGCTCTCGGGCGGCGGTGGCGCGGCGGTGTAGTCGAAACCGGGCAGCTTGCGCTTCGGAATCTCGCTGCGGATGAAGCGCTCGATGCCCTGCACGGCCCCGGTCTCCCGCGGGGTGTAGAGCGTGAAGGCGTCGCCCTTCGCATCGGCCCGCCCGGTCCGGCCGCCCCGGTGCACGTAGTCGTCGGGGGTCAGCGGGACGTCGTAATTGATGACGTGCGAGACGTCGGAAAGGTCGAGCCCGCGCGCGGCGATGTCGGTGGCCACCAGGATGTCGTAGTAGCCGTCCTTGAAGCCCGCGAGGGCGGCCTTGCGCTGGCCCGTGCTGCGGTCGCCGTGGAGCACGGTGGCGGAGTGGCCGGCGCGCTTGATGCGCGCGACGATGCCGTCGGCGCCCTCCTTCGTCCGGGTGAAGATGATCACGCTGCGGTACTCCGTCTTTTCCAAGAGCGCGAGGAGCAGCGGAAACTTCAGGCCACCGGAGACGGGATACAGCTCGTGGGTGACGGTCTCCGGCACGGTGCGCACGCGACCGATGTTGATCCGGATCGGATCGCGGAGCGCGAACCGGGCGACCTCCTCGATGCGGCCGGGGATCGTCGCCGAGAAGAAGAGCGTCTGCCGTTTCTGCGGGCAGCGGCCGACGATCGCCTTCACGTCGTCGATGAAGCCCATGTCGAGCATCCGGTCCACCTCGTCGAGCACGAGCACCTGCAGCTCGCCGAGCTTCACCGAGTGGTCGTCGATCAGCTCGAGCAGCCGGCCGACCGTGGCGACGACGATATCGGCGCCGTCGACAAGCGCGGCGCGCTGTTTGCCGTAGCCCACTCCGCCCTGGACCAGGTCGACGTGGAGATCCGTGAACTGCGCAAACTCGCGGAAAGCGTCGGCCACCTGCTGGGCCAGCTCGCGCGTCGGCTCGAGCACAAGGACGCGCGCCCCGCCGGCGCGATGGGGGCCGAGGCGGTTGATGATCGGCAGCGCAAACGCCGCGGTCTTGCCGGTGCCCGTCTGCGCGCAGGCGACGACATCACGGCCCGTGAGGACGGCGGGGATGGTCTCCACCTGCACCGGAGTGGGCTCGGCGTAGCCCTTCGCCACGACGGCGCGGAGGATGCTGGAATAGAGCCCGAAGCGGGAAAACGGCATGCCTGCGAATGGAGGCAGGAGGCCGGGCAACGCGAGGGAAAAGTGCCCCGGGCCCGTTCCGGGCCGAGCGCAGGTCGCCCCTGCAGGACCACTTCGCCGCGGGAGCGCGCCGAGGGACGAACACCGCATCGCGCAGGGCGGGCTGAAGCTCCGCCCGGCCTGCGGACCGAGGTCCCGCGCTACTTCGCCTGCGGCCCCAGCGCGTGCAGGTACTTGTCGACGTTGTTGGCGACGATCACGCCGTAATTGATGGTGCCGAGCCAGCCGGACATGATGATGCCGACCGAACCGGCGTGGTGCAGGCCGGCGATCTGGTCGGGCAGCTCCATCGAGACCTTCAGGCCCTCGAACTTCGTGCCGAACGACGTGCCCGCCCAGTGCTGCGTGTAGCGCTCGATCGTGCGCGGCGTGGCCGCCTCCATCCAGTCGATCTTCGCCCGCACGCCGGGCAGGAAACGCTCCAGCGCCACGAGCGACTCCTCGATCAGGCGCTTCTTCTCCGCCTCGTACTCGGCCTCGCCGAGCTTCGCCCAGTCGTCGTATTTCGCATTGAGCGAGGCGACGATGGTGTAGCGGTCGCTGCCGGGACGGGTGTCGGGATAGTAGATCGAGAAGGTGCGGCTGGTCGTGTGCCGCGCGACGAGCTCGGTGCTGGAGAACGCGGGGGCGTCGGAGGTGAAGATGAGGTCGCCGATGTGCGGGATGCTCTCGCCCTTGCGGATGCCGAAGTACACCTGGCAGGAGGAGGGGCTGATGCGCACCGCCTCGGCCTCGGCCACGAACTCCGGGGAGAAGTTCTCGGCGCCGGCGAGGCGGAAGATGGTGTTCTTGATGTTGGCGTTGGAGAGCACGGCGCCGCAGCGGATCTCGCGACCGTTCGCGATCACTCCGGTGACGCGACGTTTGCCGTCGGCCGCTTCGCTGAGGATGCGCTCGACCATCACGCCCTTGCGGATGTCGACACCGTTGCGCTGGAGCTCGGCGGCCATCTTCTCGACGAGCACGTCGGTGCCGCCGCGGAAGGTGTACACGCCCTTGCTCATGAAGTTCGAGAAGACGATGCCGTAGGTGATCGCGAGGTCCTCGAGCGTGGAGCCGTTGGCGTAGGCGATCGGCTCCATGAGCAACCGGTGCACATCGGGCCGGCCGGGGAAGAAGCGATTGAAGAACTCGCCGGTGGTCTCGGTGTTGCGGTCGTAGTAGTTCATCGCCCGCAGCGTGGCGAAGAACTCCTCCACCTTCTCGCGCGGCACGCCGAACTTCTCGGCCAGCAGCCGCGTGAAGTCCTCGCGGTCGAAGGTCGTCGCGAGGTCGAACTGGGGGTTGACGAAGCGGATGCCCTTGAGCTGCTCGATCGAGTCGGCGATCTCGGCCGTCCAGTACTTGCGGCACGACTTGATCATGCCGATCGGGAAGCCGTGGAGGGAGACGTCGAAGATGTGGCCGCCCTTGCGGCGGAACCAGGTGGCGAGGCCGCCGAGCTGGACGTGGTGCTCGAGCAGGAGGACCTTGCGCCCCTGCTTGGCCAGGACGTTGGCGGCGGTGAGGCCGCCCAAGCCGCTGCCGATCACGACCGCGTCGTAGTAGTTTGCGATGCCTTCAAGCCGATCACGAGCCATGGTGGGAAGCGCGGACAAGAAACGCCGCCGCAACGGAGGGCAACGGGAAAGCGCGGGGGCAACGCCGCACGCGAATCCTCACGAAGGATTCGACTGGCGCTGGTTTCTGTAGGCCGGGGCGTCGACCCGGCTTCTCTGAGGGGCCACCTCAGCGCGGTGGCCTGCAGCAAGCACCCTTCGTGCGCCCACTCCGGCGGATCGTGATGATCAGGGCGCCGTACACCAGCTGCGGGCGGAAACCGAACGAGGCCGGCGCCGAACTGCAGATTTACGCACCAAGTCTTGTACTATTCACCTAAGGAATCCCGATGAGCCGCGTTCATAGAGTATGCGCCGATTACTGATCTGTATGATTCCCCTGCTCGGACTGTTCGGGGCATGCCAAGGGCCGTCCCAAACTGAACTGCGCCGGGCCCGGATGATCCAGGAAAGGATCGATGCGCTCGAGGCACTGCACGATGAGCTCCGCCTACCCAAGCACCTGACGAAGCACGATGCCCGAAAGCTCGGCGGTGAGTTCGAGGTGATGCGGACGATGGGATTCTTCCCCCACCTTCACCTGGAGGCCGGGTACGTGCTCGATTACGTCTACGAGTTCGGAGGCATCGGCGGTGAGCCGATCATCTATGCTCGAAAAACCTCCGAACGCCCCTTCGAAGACATCAAAGCCTTCCTCGCCAGCGTACGCGAACAGGCGCACTTGGACGAAGTCGATGCCGCCTATCGGGACTACCGGGCCGAAACGGCAAGTGCGGCTGGCGACTCCAGCACAAGTGCGGCAGCCTTCGACCGCCTGGAGAAACGCCTCTCCGAGATCTCCGATCACGACGTCGCCCACTGGTACTTGAAGCACGTCTCAACCGATGGGAGCGATGAGTCGTTCATCGAGCTCGCGACGATGCGGATCGTCGCGGGTCAGTTCTACCTGTTCTGGCACGCGCTCTACAATGACTCCACACCGGTGCTGACCAAAGAGAAGGCGGCCAAAGTGCTTTCCGGTGCGCCCAAGCAGGATCACATGTCTGCGTCCTTTAGGCCCCCGGAAATCACCGCCAGCCTGCTCTGCCCGCGAGTGGAGCGAACTGCGACCGCGGTCGTGGTCACACTCCACGTTTTCAGTCGGTGGGGCGGTCTGTGCCGGCAAACCTTCGAGTTCACGCCGGACTTTCCCCACCGCATCTCCGAACGAGAGACGGAGATCGTGGTGCCCTACTACAGCGGGATCGTCTACTGAAACGCGGGCGGACCGCTCAATCCTCCTCGAGGCGCGGGAGGAAGTCGGGGCGCGGGGCCTTCTCCTTGCCGACGAGGTCGAAGCGGATCGGACAGCCGTTGAGGCGAAACTCCTCGATGACTCCGCTCTCCAGATACCGACGGTACGACTCGGAGAGCACCGTGGCGTTGTTGCAGAAGATCTTGATGCGGTACGGGCGGTTGCCGGTCTGCACCGCGTAGTAGGCGCGGAAGCGCCGCCCGCGGCGATCTTCCGACTCCAAAAACGCCTCTGAATTCGAACGTCCGGTACATTGACGAGCAAAATCACAGAGCGCAGAAGAACCACCATGCAAAGAACCCTCGTCGCACTGGTTTGGTTTCTCGCTTCAGCCATAGCGCCCGCATTCGCCGCGACCCCTCCGAATCCATCGCCTAAGCCGACTGCCTCCGAGACTTCTCCGGACCAGATCAGCATCGACTTTCCCAACCGAGAGATCCGTAGCATTCTGCGCGACGTCGCCGATATCTTTGAGCTCAATCTCGTCGTACCGGAGGAGTTGAGTGGGCGAACCAGCGTCAAGCTGCGCAATGTCACGTGGCGACAGATCTTCCGCGAAGTGCTAGACCCGATCGGCTACACTTTCATCGAAGATGAGAACATCGTGCGAGTCCTGCCTATCGCGACGAACCTGCCCGAGAACGGCCAATTTCGCGGGAGGTCTCGTCTGCAGGACTTTCCATATGCCTTCGCGCTCACAACACTGCCGTACCTATTGACCATACCGATATGCATGGTTCAACTGATCCTCTTCATCGCAGTCTTGCGGGACCGGCTGGAGATTCCACCTCGATTCCTGCCGCAATGGCTCTGGGCGATGATGGTACTCGTCGGTGGGATCCTCCCACTCCTCGCCTATTGGCTCATGCACCACTCCACACTGGCGAGAACCGTCAGCCAGGACACACCTCCGAAGATCGCCCAATGACGGAGGTCGGGCGTCCTACGGAACCCGTTCCAGTTTTCGCCACGAAGCCCCGGCGCACGTCAGGCTAACACGCCCACCTGCCAGTCTGCCCCTCGCCCACCTCAATCCTCCTCGAGGCGCGGGAGGAAGTCGGGGCGCGGGGCCTTCTCCTTGCCGACGAGGTCGAAGCGGATCGGGCAGCCGTTGAGACGGAATTCCTCGATGACTCCACTCTCCAGATACCGGCGGTACGACTCGGAGAGCACCGTGGCGTTGTTGCAGAAGATCTTGATGCGGTACGGGCGGTTGCCGGTCTGCACCGCGTAGTAGGCGCGGAAGCGCCGCCCGCCCACGGCCGGCGGCGGCACGCGGTCGGTCAGGCGCAGCAGCACCTGGTTGAGCTTCGCGGTCGGAAGCTTCTTGTCGAGCGACTGGTCGATGCGGCGCGCCGCGGCGAGCATGCGCTCGACGGCGAAACCCTTCAGCGCCGAGATGAAAACGAGCGGCGCGCCGGGGGTGAAGAACAGCTCGCGGCCGGCGGCCTCGGAGTACTTCTCGCGGTAGTCGCTCTCGTCGGTGTAGCCGCGCAGCGGCTTGTCGCGGAAGGCGTCGTGCACCAGGTCCCACTTGTTGACGAGGACGATGCAGGGCTTGTTCGCCTTCACGATCTCCGCGCCGATCGCCTTGTCCTGCTTCGTCACGC
>JAEXPG010000372.1 GCA_023447015.1 Verrucomicrobiota bacterium | reverse complement strand
AAGGTGGGAAGGTGTAAGGGGGAAGGTGTGAACGTGTCCCGGCTTTTGGAGAAGAATCTCCGGGGCGATGGAGGGCGGAGGGCGGAGGACAGAGTGGTGGAAGGTGGGAAAGTGTAAGGTGGGAAGGTGTCCCGGCGTTCGGGCAGAATCTCCGGCGCGATGGGCGGGGGCGACTGTCCGTTGACGCGGGCGGCGCGGGCCTTTTGCTCGGGCGCGTGAATGCCCGCGGACTCGAAAGCCTGCAACGTCTCGTGCTGCCGGACAGCTGGCAGGCGCAGGGCATCACGGCGCTCAAGGCCGGCCGCGACGTGATCCTCGACGCGCCCACCGGGGCGGGGAAGACCTTCGTCTTCGAGAAGTTCGCCGAGGCCACGAGCTTCGCCAAGCCGGCGATCTACACCGTGCCGACCCGGGCGCTCGCCAACGACAAGTACGCGGAGTGGAAGACGCGGGGCTGGAAGGTCGGCATCGTCACCGGCGATCTCACGATCGCGCCGGAGTCGCCGGTGGTCGTGGCCACGCTCGAGGCTGTGCAGACGCAGCTGCGCGAGGGCGCGCGCTGGGGGTTCCTGGCGGTCGACGAGTACCAGTGGCTGAGCGATCCGCACCGCGGCAACCATTACGAGGGCGTGCTCGCGGCCCTGCCGCGCAACGTCCAGCTGCTGCTGCTCAGCGGCTCTGTCGCCAACCCCAACGACGTCGCCACCTGGCTGCGGCGGCTCGGGCGCACGGTCGAACTGATCCGGCACCGGGAGCGTCCGGTGCCGCTCGAGGAGATCGAGGTCGACGACCTCACGCGCGGGTTGCCGGAGGAGATCCAGGGATTTTGGACACGACGTCTGGCCGGCGCGCTGCGCGAGGGGCTCGGGCCCGTGCTCGTGTTCGCCCCGCAGCGGCAGGAGGCGGAGCGGCTGGCGCGGCAGTTCGCCCGCGAGCTCCCGCCGCCCGACCCGCTCCCGCTCACGCCCGAGCAGGAGCAGGCGCTCGGGCCGATGCTGACGAAGCTCGTGCGCGTGCGGGTGGCGTTCCACCACAGCGGGCTCACGTATGCGCAACGCGCCGGCGTGATCGAGCCGCTCGCGAAGGCCGGGCAGCTGCGCGCGGTCGTTGCCACGCTCGGGCTGAGCGCCGGCATCAATTTCTCGCTGCGTTCGGTGATGGTCACCGCCACGCACTACCGGCACGACAACGTCGAGCACGAGATCGAGCCGAGCGAGTTGCTGCAGATGATCGGCCGCGCGGGCCGCCGCGGGCTCGACGAGACGGGCTACGTGCTCACCAGCAAGAACTCGCCGCGGATGAGCCGCGCGCACGCCGAGAAGCTCAAGCGCGCCGCGCCGCTGCCGTGGTCGGTGCTGCTGCGGGAGTTTCGCGCCGGGCGCGCGGCCGCCGAGATCGCCGCGGGCTCCGCGAACCGTTTCTTCACCGAGGAGCCGGTGGTGTTCGGCGTCGAGGACACCGCCGAGCACCGGCCCGGCACCTTCCCCTGCGGCCAGCGCACCGACACCGGCCGGGCGCGCCTGGTGCGGCGCGAGCGCAACCCCTCGGAGCTGTGCGTGCGGTGCCGCTGGCGCGACGCCTGCCTGGCGCTGGCGCCGTCGCCCACGCTGTTCTGGCAATGGCAGCGCTTCGGGGTGCTCGACCGCGAGCTACGGCTCACCCCCCGCGGGGAGATCGTGGCGGCGTTCGCCGGTCCGGAGGGGCTGGCGGTGGCGGCGGCGCTGGAGGATCCGCGCTATCCGCTCGACGACCTCGTCTTCGACCTCGCGAACCTTTTCGCCACCGACCGCTTTTCCGGCACGAACCCGCGTTGGCTCGGCCGGCTGGCGACGGTGTGCGAGCGCACCTATCGGCGCAGCGAGGCGGAGGGATTTCTCGTGCGCGGGGTGCCGCCGAACTACGGCAGCGGCGCGGCGGAGATCCTGCGCGATCTGGTCGCGCACGGCGCCACGGCACGCGAGGCGATGGCGGAGGCGGAGCAGGCCGGCCGCGGCGATCTCGACCGGTTGCTCATCGAGTGGCGGAGTCTGCTCAAGCAGCTCGCCGTGGCCGAGCCGCTTGCGAGCACGGAGCATCTCTCATCTCCGGCGGAGACGGCGGGAGACGCGGCGCCGGAGTCGTTGCGCGGCGAGTTTGCACGGCACGATCGGACCGACCGCAGCGAAGCGCTGCCGCGACGGCCGGAGGATGGTGGAGCCGTGGGGGCGCGGTCACCGTCCCACCGGCACGGAAACCGTGCCGCCGCGACCGGCCCGCGTGGACACCGGTCCGGCGACGCCCGGCCTCCGGCGGTGGTGCTCGCCCAGCGCTGGGAGGCGTTGCGGGCGCGGGCGCAGGAGCTGTTGGTGCGGTTGCCCCGCGTCGCGCTGCCGGAGCTGCCGCCGCTCACCGCGGAGCAGCGCCGGCCGATCAGCCACCGGCTGATGCAGGGCGGCTTCCGGCCCCATCTGGCGGAGCCGGAGCGCGGTGCGAGGTGAGGGAGCGCAGGTTGTGGTCTCGACGCAGTTTCCGTCGGCGCGGGGCCTGCTGAGGTTCACGGCCCGCCCGGATTCCGCCGGGGCGCGGCGAAAGTGTGTTTTTTAGGTAAATGAGCGGGGCGGGCGCCGTCGCGGCCCGCAAACCGGCTTGTGCAGGGGTTTTGTGGTGACTCAGGATGCGGGCGTCAGTCGATCAACAAACCCAAACACAAAGAAAGAACTCCGATGACCAAGCTCATTCGTTCCCTCCTCGGGAGCCTCATGATCCTCGCCGTGGCCGCGCTCTTCACCGCCTGCGGTGGTGGCAATGCCAAGATGGACGCCGCGCTGAACGACCTCGAGAAGACCTGCGAGAAGACGGCCAGCATCTACCAGCGCATGAAGGCGGGCGACCAGGCCGCCGCCGGCGAGATGACCGCCGTGACGACGGAATTCCAGTCGTTCTCCAAGACCGTGCAGGAAGCCGGCACGATGTCTCCCGCGCAGCAGAAGCGCTATCAGGAGATCATGGACAAGTACTCCAAGGCGATGCAGTGATCCGCTGCTGACGAATTTCAGCCAGTGAAAGGACCGCCCCGGGAAATCGGGGCGGTTTCTTTTTTGGGGCGCCCGGGTGGCGCCAAAACAAAAGCGGCCTGTCCGGGTCGGACAGGCCGCTCGTTGTTGCAG
>JAEXPG010000364.1 GCA_023447015.1 Verrucomicrobiota bacterium | reverse complement strand
GCCCGAGACCTTGCCCTGATGGCCGCCCTTGTCGCCGGCCGCGACTCCGCGCTCGACGAGCTGATGGAGCGCTGGGAAGGCCCGTTGCGCAGCTTCGCGCACCGGTACCTCCTCAACGGCACCGACACCGACGAGGTCGTCGAGGAGACGTTCGTGCGGGTCTATCACAAGCGCGCCGACTTCCTCCCCGGATCCAACTTCTCCGCGTGGATCTTCACCATCGCCGCCAACCTCTGCCGCCACCGGCTGCGCTGGCGCCGCCGCCACCCTTCCGAGTCGATTGACATCCCCGATGAAGACGGCACCCCCGGGCTGGGCTCGACCTTGCCCGCCGGGGGTGCCGATCCCGCCGTGGCCGCCGAGGGCAACGAGCGCATCGCCGCCCTGCGCGCCGCGATCGACACGCTCCCGCACGATCAGCGTACCGTCTTCCTGCTGCACTCCTACGAGGGGTTGAGCTACCGCGAGATCGCCACCGCCGTCGGCTGCTCCGAACGCGGCGTGGAGACCCGCCTCTATCGCGCCCGGCAGACGCTGCGCGACAGGCTGTCCACCCTGCTCGCCACCGCCACCGCGGCGTAAGCCGACGCCACCGCGGCGTGAGCCGGCGCCACCGCGGCTCGCACACCTCGAGGTCGGGTGCGTTCGCAGGAGAAACCATCCAGCGGATCCAGTGGAGTTGACGGCCCGCCGCGGGACAGGCGCCGCGTTGGGAATGAAGCACGCCGGTCAGTCCAGTCGCCTCGCGGTTGCCCATTCGCGACGGCGGCACCGCAGCGACACCCCGCACCGTCAAGGGCACGTCCGCCCGCCACAGCCCATTCATTCTCCGGAAGTGCCGGCTGCGCCCGACACCCGGCGGAAGTTTCATTGCCGCGCAACCACCGGCTCGCCTACTCCTATGCCGTGACCGACACCCACCCGCCGCCCGTCCGGCGCATCCACGCCATCGTCGGGTGGCGCCGGCTGCTGCTGTGGCCGCTCGGCCTGCTCGTGCGCCTCTGGTGCCGGACCCTCCGTATTGAGCCGGACGACACCGCGCGGCGGCTGCTCGCGCGGACGGATCAGGCGGCGATCTTCACCCTCTGGCACAACCGCCTCTTCATCGCCGCCGAGATCTACCGCCGCTTCCGGCAGGAGAAGAAGCTGTACGCCCTCGTCAGCGCGAGCCGGGACGGCGCCTGGCTCGCCGCCTTCTTCGAGGTCGTCGGGCTGCACACCGTGCGCGGTTCGAGCAGCCGTTTCGGCCGCGAGGCCATGCACAGTCTGGCCGAGAAACTGCGCGAGGGGCACGACATCGGCATCACGCCCGACGGCCCGCGCGGCCCCTGCTACGACCTCAAGGGCGGCGGCGTGATTCTCGCCCGCAAAACGGGCGTTGCCACCATCCTTGTCGGCATGCGTTTCCTCAACGCCTGGAAGCTGCGCAGCTGGGATCGGTTCTACCTTCCCCGCCCCTTCTCCCGGATCGAGATCCGCGCGGAGGAATGGAGCGCCCAACGCCTGAACTCCGGCGACAACACGCTCGAAGTGGTGCGGGCGAAACTGCTCGAATTGAACCCCGATTGAGCGGCGGCAGAACTCCGCCGCCGCCCAATCGCGAGGATCGTCAGAAGGACGGGACCAGCGTGATCTTGTTGCCCGGCTCGACGACATAGTCGTCGCCCGTGCACCACGTCTCGTCGTTGATCAAGAACTTGAAGATGATCGGCTTGGCCGCGGCCTCGATGGTGAACGCCCAGAGGTCGTCCTTCAGGCAGTCCATCGTCTGACCACGTTCCCAGTTCAAGCCGGGGCCTTCGCCGCGGATGTAGAGGGTGTTGCCGAAGCCGACATCGATGTTGGCTTGGATCACCGTCGGCTGCGGACCGGCCTTCTTGGCGGGTTTCACCGCCGCAACCGGTTTCGGAGCCGGAGCCGGAGTCTCCACAGCCTTGGCGACAACGGCCGGTTTTTTCGGAGCAGTGGCGCGCGAAGCGGCGCCCGCGGAGGTCTTGGTCTTTTTCATCGGTTGATTTTCAATTTCGGGTCTGCATCAGGCGGTATGGCCGTTCAGTCAGCCCTCCCGCTGCCCAAGCGCGTTGGCGCCGGACGCCCGGTAGCATGGTGGTTTTTCCCGATTTGTCACCGCCTTAGTCCGACGGGGGAGAAGGTTTTCACCTCGTCGCCATGGAAACCCGGCGCAGGTCCGGCCCGGTCCGCCCCAGCCCGATCGACGGGGACGGAAATTTCCGTCGAGTTTCGTGTTTACTCCCGCCGGGAAACCTACCTGAATCCCCGCCCTTTCTGGTCCCGGGGTCGTAGCTCAGTTGGAAGAGCGCCTCGTTCGCAACGAGGAGGTCGTCGGTTCGAACCCGATCGGCTCCACCAGGGACCACCGCCTTCCAGGCGGAAGTCGCCCCGCCGGCGATCCAGTGCCGAGAGCCGCCCGCGGTTGCGCTTGGGCCCCGGACCGAAATGTCGGGCAGCGTTGGCGATCGGGATGTCGTGCTTTTTCATCGTGCGCGATCGCGGTCGAGCACGACCGCCGCCCCAGCTCCGACTGGGCGACAAGCTCGTCTCCGATGGAGCCTGCCGGGGCAACAGCTGCAGGCCCCCGCCTGCGCCCGAACAGCCGCACAGTGCCGCCGCTCCGGTTCGCCCCGCGGACACCTGCCCGGCGGGAGAAGGCCGCGCGGCCCGTCCGGCCTGCACCTCCGCCGCCGTTCCACCACGGGGCCGGTAAGATTCCGGCCCCCCAACCGACCTGGCTACGGCGGCCACCGCGCCACCCGACAACCGGAGGGCACCCCAAAGAAAACGGGCGCCGCCCGGAAGGACGACGCCCGTGATTGAAGGATGGATGCCAGCGGCGCTCAGGCGCCGAGCTGGAAGCGGACGAAACGGCGGATCAGCATGTTCTCGCCAAGCTTGGCGATGCGCTCGGTGAGGAGATCCTTCACGGTGACGTCGGGATTCTTCACGAACGGCTGATCCATCAGGCAGATCGTCTGGTAGTACTTCTCGAGCTTGCCCTCGACGATCTTCTGGATCGCCGCGGGCGGCTTGCCGGCCACCTGCGAGGCGGCGATCTCGCGCTCCTTGGCCAGCTCGGCCTCGGGCACCTGATCGCGGGTCACGTAGAGCGGATTCGCGGCGGCGACCTGCATGCAGAGGTCCTTGACGAAGGCCTTGAAGTCGTCGGTCTTGGCGACGAAGTCGGTCTCGCAATTGACCTCGACCAGCACGCCGATCTTTCCACCGAGGTGGATGTAGCTCTCGACGAGGCCCTGGTTGGCGGCGCGACCGGCCTTCTTGGCGGCGGAGGCGACACCCTTCTTGCGAAGGATCGTCTCGGCTTCGTCCAAGTTGCCGTTGGCCTCCACGAGGGCCTTCTTGCAGTCCATCATGCCCGCGCCGGTCTTTTCGCGCAGGGTGTTGACGAGGGTGGCGGTAATGGGAGTGCTCATGTTGTGAAACAGGGCGGTGCGGGACGCTTACTCGGCCTTCGGCTCAACCTTCTTGGCGACGGGGCGACGGACGGCCGGACGCTTCTTGGCGGGCGCGGCACCGGCGCCGGCGGGAGCGGGCGTTTCGTCGCCACCGACGGCCTCTTCGACGTGGTCCTTGGCGGCGGCGGGCACCTCGACCTTCGAGAGGTCGACCTCGGCGGCGGCGCGCTGGGCGGCCGCGGCGGCCTTCTGCTCGGCGGCGCGGGT
>JAEXPG010000355.1 GCA_023447015.1 Verrucomicrobiota bacterium | reverse complement strand
TCGTTGTTGCGCAGGACCGTCGCGGCGGTGACGCGCTCGGAGATGTCGTGGATGACCGCCAGGGCGGTGCGGTTGGCGGGGGCACCCGCCGGCTCCGGGACGACGCGGGCTTCGAAGTGCCGCAGCCCGTGTGGCGTGGGGTACTCGAACTCGACCTGGGCGGTGCGGTTGGTGGCGAAGACCCCGTCGATGATGCCGCGCCAGAGGCGGACGCAGGCCTCGGGGTAGCCGGCTTCGTCGAGACTGCGCCCGATCACCCGGGAAGGGGCGAGGCCGGTCGCCGCGGTATGGGCCGGGTTGACGTAGAGGTGGTGCCCCCGCTGGTCGAAACGGACGACGATGTTGGGGGTGTTCTCCGCGAGGGTGCGCACCTGTTGTTCGCTCTCGGCGAGGGCGAGGCGGGCGTTCTCGCGTTCGGCGATGCGTTGGCGGAGCGACTCGCGCGTCTCGGCGACGGTGCGGGCCAGGGTGGCGAGCTCGGTCACGGAAGACTGGATCGGGGGGGCGGGGCCGAGATCCAGCGCGGCGATCCGGCGGGCCTGGGTGGTGAGCGCGGTGAGCGGATGGGCGATCCGCCGGGCCAGCCAGCTGCCGGCGGCCGCGGCGAGGGCGAGCGCCAGCACCCCGACCAGGAGAATCATGCGCTGGTGGGTGCGCGCGGCCGGGATGAGATCGGATTCAGGGACGAGGACTCCGACCCAGAGCTTTTGGCCGGTGCCGACGGCGAAGGCGGAGAAGCCCGCCCAGGAGACGGTGTCGCCGATGCGGCGGCGGAATTGGCCGGCGGTGCCGCCATGGTCCTTTCGCCAGGCGGCGACTGCTTCGGCGGCGGCGGGGTAGTCGGTCTCGGCGATGGGCTGGATGAGGGCGGCGGCGCGGCGGAGGGCGGCATCGGGTCGCCCGTCGCGCGGGGGACCGAGCAGGCGGCCGTCGTCGGTGATGACAAAGAGCTGTCCGTGGAGCGAGGGGCTGGTGGTGCTGCTGAACCGGGCGATTTCGTCGAGCAACAAGTCGTAGGCGACGATCAGGACACGGCCGGCCGGGTCGCGGGCGGCGATCGCGGCGGAAATGCAGGGCTTCTTCGTCGTGAAGAGAGGGTAGACATCCGTCCAGGCGACGAGGTTGTCACCTGCGTCGCGGGCCTCATCAAGCGGGAGGTCGGCGAATTTTGCCATGGCGGCCTTGTGCCATGGGCGTTGGCGGCCGTCGTAGCCGGCGAGCGGCAGTTCCCAGTTGCGGAGCGGGGTGCGGCCATCCTCGTCCCAGAGGGTCCAGCGGCTCGACTCACCCCATTCTGTCGGCCGGAAGTCGCGGGTGAAAAACTGGAGCGAGGTGCCGGCGGGGGGCGCGGGGAGGGTGTCGGCGATCGGGGCGAGGACAGGGGAGGAGACCACGGCCGGGGTGTAGCGCATCACCAGAAGCTGGCTGCCGGTGAGGTCGCCGATCATCAGGGAGTCGACGTGGGGAAGGGCGAAGAGGTTGAGGTAGAGCCGGTCCTTCAGGCCGACGGGGTCCTTCGTGGTGTAACGTCCGATACGGATTGCGGCATAGTCCTCGATCAACCGCTGGCGGATCGGGTCGATGATTTCGTGGAGCCGGCCCTCGGTCTCGCGGCGCACGCCGGACATGAGGGCCTCGGCCTGTTTGCCGGCGAGCGCGCGGGTTCCGATGGAGGAGGCGACAAGCAGGGCCGCTGTGACCAGAAGTAGCAGGAGCGCGAACGCCAGCTGGAGCGTCTGCCGCATGGTGAGGCGGCGCCGCGCGACGACGGGTGCAGGAAGGGGGGCCTCTGGGATCACCGTTGGTGCGGGTATCCCGCCGCAAGAGTGGGGCGGAGGCAACGCCGTTTCCGCGCGGGGATGGCGGGCGGCCGGATCGAGGCGGCTGGAAACAGCTCGGCCGTCCCGGGGTGAACCGGGACGGCCGCAAGGATCGCATAGGGGATATGTGAGTCCTCAGAAAGGGACGGGCGGAACCCGTGGGCGGCTCTGCCGATCGGCCGGTGGCGCCGCGTGCATGTGGCGCCGGTCGACGGAGGCAGCAACGGCCTGCGTGGAGGGGTTGTCAACGGGCGGCTCCTGCGCCGGCAGAAAGCCACGGATGGTCAATGCATCGTCGGCGAGCGGGGGGGCGCGGCGTGCTGCCATGGCGAAGGGGCCCGCCCTGCTGGCGTGCCGGCGCGGGTACGCGCTGCGTGGCGGTGGCACCTCAGTACCAACCGGACACGAACCCGCCGGCGGCCTTCAGCGCGAAGACGCCGAGGTTTTTCGCCAGGTGTGCGGCGATGCAGGGCAGGAGCGAGCGGCCGGGGTTGAGCGGGGAGAAGCGCAGGGCGTAGAGCCAAAGCGAACAGACGAAGACGATGGCGGTGCTGAACCAGCCCTTGGGGGTGAACTGCAGGACGAGGGCGCCTTGTTCGCGCAGCCAGAGGAGGGGATGGCCGAGATGGAAGGCGACCCCGTGGCCACACGATGCGCCGTCCTGCCATTCCCAGAGGAAGGGGTGGGCCAGCGCGAAGAGCACGGAGAACACCCCGATGCTCGTCCAGAGCATCGTCCGGCCGCGCCCGGCGACCACGAGATAGCCGCGGAAGGCGAGCTCCTCGATGAACGCGGCGGCGAGGGTGTAGAGGCTCCAGAGCACGGTGACCGTCTTCTGCTGGGCGGAGATCCCGAGCACGGCCTCGCCGCCGGTCTCGAGACCGAGCAGCACGAGCATTCCGGCGATGGCGACCAGCATGGTCCGGCGCCCGCAGGGCACGGCGCCGGGGAAGGCGCGCGGATTCGGCGTCCCGGCGCGGGCGGCGCGCAGGTCGCTCCACCAGAGATGGAGGAGAAACGCGGACACCGCGATCATCGCCACCACCACGTGGGGATTGTCGCTCATGGGGAATGCACCGTGAGATATTGGTTAGCCATTTCGGAGCCCGGCCTCATGGTAGCGAGCATGTCGGTCCCGGAAGCGTCGAGTCAAAACCCGTCGTCGCCGCGCAGCTTCGCGGCCTTGCTGGAGCTTCTGCAGCCCGGAATGCGGGCGCTTGACGGCGTCCTGCGTGAGCAGGTCTCGCATTTCGAGCCCGAGGTGCGGGAGTTGGCGGCCTACTGTCTCGAGTCGACGGGCAAACGCCTGCGGCCGCTGCTGGTTTTTCTCGCCGGCTGGAACGGCCGTCCGGAGTTCGATCCGCTGCTGGTGCGTGCGGCGGCGGTCGTGGAGATGACGCATCTGGCCACCCTGGTGCACGACGACATCATGGATCATGCGATGTTGCGGCGCGGCCGGGCGACCGTCTCGGCGAAGGACGGTCCGGCGGTCGCGGTGCTCCTCGGCGACGCGCTCTTCGCGCAATCGGTCTGGCTCTCGACCCAGTTCCCCACCACGGAGGTCTGCCGGAGCGTGGCGGTGGCCACCCGCCAGGTCTGCACCGGCGAAATTGTGCAGACGCTCGGCGGGCCGGGCGCGGCACCGTCGCGCGAACGCTACCGCCGGATCATCGATCTGAAGACAGCCGAGCTCTTCCATGTGTCGTGCCGGCTGGGGGCGCGACTCGGTGGGGGCAGCGAGGGCTTTGTCGAGGCCGCCGGGCGCTTCGGCCGCCGGCTGGGCATCGCCTACCAGATCTACGACGATCTGACCGATTTTCTGGGCACCGCGGAAGGCGCGGGCAAGACGCTTGGCACCGATTGGGCCAGCGGGAAGCTCACCCTGCCGGTGCTCTGTCTACTTGAACGCAGCGGGCCAGCGGAGGCCGAACGACTTCTGGCGTTGTTGCGCAGCGGGGCGGAGACCGTGGCGGCGGACATCGCCGCGGGCATGCGGGCGACGGGCGTCTTCGCCGCGGTGGCGGAGGAGACCCGGGCCGAGATCGTCGCGGCGCGCGCGGAACTGGCCGGGTGGGACGCGCAACCGGGGGCAGCGATGTTGGGGGAACTTGCGACCTATTTGGAGGGTCAGCTGGAGAAACTGCTTTTAGCCGCTTCATGACAGCCCCCTTCCATCCCCGCACTTGCCAGCGCCGCGCCGGGGTCTAGCGTCTCGCGCCACAACACCGCCGCCCCTCCTCGAATGGAATTCATCAAGGCAGTCAGCCGCATTCTCGTCGCCTCGCCCGAGCGCCAGGCGGAGGCGGATGCCGACACCTTGATTGTGCAGGAGGTGCGCGCCGGCAATGTGGCCGCCTTCGACCAGCTCGTGCTGAAGTATCGCGAGCGGATCTACTCGGTGGTCTACAACCTCACCTCGAACCGCGAGGATGCCGCCGACCTTACCCAGGACGCGTTCATCAAGGCGTTCCAAGCGATCAACCGCTACAGCGGACACTCGTCGTTCTTCACGTGGCTGTACCGGATCGCGGTCAACGCCACGCACACGCATCTGCGCAAGAACCGCCTGCGGACGTTTTTCAGCATCGAGCAGGCCTCCGAGGAGGAGAAGACGCCCGAGTGGCTCGGGCAGCTCGCCGTCGAGGCCGGGGCGGAAAAGGAGATTTTTGCGCGGGATCTGCGGCAAAGATTGAACGAGGCGTTCCAAAAACTGTCTATCAAGCATCGTACCGTCATCACACTGTTCGAAATCGATGGACTCAGCCACGCCGAGATTGCCGAAGTCATGGAATGTTCAGAGGGCACGGTCCGCTCGCGTCTCCACTACGCCAAGAACCAGCTCCAGTCCGATCTGCAGGATTTGTTGAAACGCTGACCATGGGCACCGAACCGCAATCACCTTCCCCCCGTCCGACGCTTGACGATCTTCTGCGCTACAAGCGGGCCGAGCGGCCGGCTCCGGAGTTCTGGGCCGAGTTTGATCGTGGCTTGCGCCAGAAGCAGCTCGCGGCGCTGATGAAGCGGCCGAAGGGGTGGGCGCGGCTTCGCCCGGTGCTTGGTCGCAGCATGCGCTGGGTGGTCCCGGCCACCGCGGCTGCGGCCGTGGCCTTGGTCGTGGTCCAGATTCCGTTGGTGACGACCGCCCACAAGACTCCAGTCGAGATCGTGAGTCAGCCCGTCCGCACCGAGGTGGTTGCTTCATCCATCACCCCCGACGCGCAGGCCTTGTTGGCCGCGGTGAGCGCGGCGCATTTGAAATCGATTCAGGCGGCGGCCAGCGAACAGCCCATGGTCGTTCAAGCGGATCCTGCGCCGGCGGTCGAATTGGCCGCGGCTGCGACCCCGGCAGCGTCGGAACGTGTTCTTTCCTGGGATGAGGCGGTGCTGCCTGAGAACACGAACGGCAGTTACCGCTCGACTGACACTTTCTCCGCCCGTTCCGAGCCGGTTGCGGCGCGCCATGCCCGCAGTTCCTGGACTTCCCGCTTCAACGAGATGGTGCAGGAGATCACTGCGGAACAGGCGACTGACCGGATGTTGCAGCTGGCCTCCTTCAAGATGCCCGGGGCGGCCGAGCCGGCGTCGGCATTCTCCCCGGTGTTGTCGGCTGGCAGCACCTACGCGGCGGCGACGCCCAAGGCCCGCGAGCCGCGCGATCGTGATTTCCGCGATCTCGATTCGCGGTTCGGTGTCACGGGTTCGAGCCTCTCGATCAAGTTCTGACCAGCGGGCTTGGTTCCGCTTGGTGCGTCACGCTGGATCTGGGTGATGCCGTTGTTTGCGTTGCAACGGGACGGATCGCGGACGGTTCTTTTCTTCCGCCATGTCAGTCCATCACGCCAGCATCACCATTTCCACCGAGGGGGCGGGAACCTATGAGATCACCGATCGCGTTGCCGCCGAAGTCCGGCGCTCGGGCTGTCGCAGCGGCGTGGTCACGGTGTTCTGCCGGCACACCAGCTGCAGCCTGGTGATCTTCGAGAACGCCGATCCTTCGGCCCGGGCTGACCTCGAGGCGTGGCTGGATCGGGCCGTGCCGGCGCGCGATCCCCATTTCACGCATACTGCGGAGGGCCCGGACGACATGCCCAGCCACATCAAGATGGCGCTCACCCGCACCTCCGAGACGATTCCCTTTGCGGACGGGCGGCTGTTGCTGGGAACCTGGCAGGGTGTGTTCCTCTGGGAACATCGCACCAGTCCGCACCAGCGGGCGGTGGTGATCACGGTCATGGGCGAGTAACCCAGGCCGAAGGACGAGCCCGGGCGCGCGCCGTCCCGCCTCAGTAGAACTTCAGCTTCGGCAGATCCTGGTTGTCGACCAGTCCGACCGGGCGCTGTGCCGCATCGACGACGAGCAGATCGTCGATCTTGAACTTCTCGAAGAGCTTCAACGCCTCGATCGCCAGGGTGCCGGCGGTGATGGTCTTGGGCGATCGGGTCATGAAGTCGGCGACCGGCTTCTGGAGAAACTCGGGGCCCGTGAGCGCACTGCGGCGGAAATCGCCGTCGGTGAAGATCCCGGCGAGACGCCCGTCGGCCGGGTCGATCACCGCCAGGCTGCCGGCTTTGGCGCGGGTCATGGCCAGGATCGCCTCCTGGGTGGAGGCTGTTTGCGCGAGGATCGGCAGGCGGTCGCCGGTGCGCATGATGTCGTCGACCTTCAGCAGCAGGACCATGCCGAGGTTGCCGGCCGGATGGAAGCGGGCGAAGTCCTCGCGGGTGAGGCCGCGCGCCTCGAGCAGGACCATCGCCAAGGCGTCGCCGAGGGCGAGCGCGGCGGTGGTGCTGGCCGTGGGGGCGAGCTTCAGCGGACAAGCTTCGGCCGGCACCCGGTAGAGGAGCTGCAGCTCGCAGGCCTGCGCGAGGGCGGAGTCCGCCTGGGCGGTGAGCGCGATCAGCCGCACGCCGAAGCGGCGCAGCAGCGGGCAGAGGCGGACGAGCTCCTCGGTCTGCCCGCTGTTGCTGATGAGGATCGCGAGGTCCCCTTCGGTGCAGAGCCCGAGGTCGCCGTGGAGGGCCTGGGTGGCGTCGAGAAACAGGGAGGGGGCGCCGATGCTGTTGAGCGTGCCGACGATCTTCTCGGCGATATGGGCCGATTTGCCGACACCGGAGAAGATCAGTTTCCGGCCGGCGGCGACGGTTTCCTCGACGGCACGGAAGGAGGCGACGAAGCGCTCGTCGAGCGCGGCGCCCGTGGCGTTCAGTGCGGCGACTTCGGTTGCGAGGCAGGTTCGCGCTTTGGCGAGGACGGTGGCGGCATCGAGGCTCATCAAGAATTGAGTCGCAGGACTCGTGCGCCACCCTACGGTTCCGGGCTCGTCCATCAAAACCATTTTCCCGCTTCGTGTCCGCCATGCGCTCCGTTTTCGTTGCCGCCGCACTCTCCCTGCTGGTGATCACCGGCTGGGTTGGGCTGACCGGCTGTCAGCCCAACGAGAACCTGCCCTTCGCCTCCGAGGTCGACGAGCCGCACTACCGGCGCGGCACGCAGTTGCTGCGCGGCGGACGTTCGCAGGAGGCGCTCGAGGCCTTCCTGAAGGTGATTGAGAAGCGTGGGGGTGATGCGCCGGAGTCGCACCTGGAGTGCGGCATCCTGTATCTGCAGCATCTCAAGGACCCGGTGGCCGCGATCTATCATTTCCGCAAATACCTCGCGCTTCGTCCGACGAGTCCGCAGGCGGCGCGCACGCGCGAGCTGATCGACACCGCGACGAAGGAGTTCGCCCGCACGTTGCCGGCGGCCCCCTTTGAGGGACAGGTGGAGAAGCTCGACCTGATGGAGACGGTGGAGCGTCTGCAGAAGGAGAACTACCAGCTCAAGGAGCAGATCGCCCAGATGCGCGGACTGCCGGTCCCGGCGCGGGCGGCGGCATTCCCAAGCCGGCCGGCGGCTGAGCCGACGGCCACGGCCAACGATCCTGCGCCGGCGGAGGCTGCCCCGGCGGAAGAGCCGGAGGTTGAACCGGCGGTACCGGTGGCGAATGCACGTTCTGCGGTCCCGGCAGCGCCGGTTCCCGGCCCGGTGGCCGCCCCCGCCCGAGCTTCGAACGCCGCCGCATCCCAGGTCGCTGCTCCGGCCCCGGCCGTGGCCGGACGCACGCACACCGTCCAGAAGGGCGACTCCCTCTATAGCATCAGCCGCCAGTATTATGGTACGGGCGGCAAGGTGGAGGAGATCGTCGCCGCCAACCGGGGCGTGCTGCAGGACCGGAGCACACCGCTGAAGATCGGCATGCAGCTGAAGCTGCCATGATGCGACGCCTGCCTCCAGGCCGGGGTGGATCAGCTTGCATGATCTTCCCTTCCCGGGACCAGCACCCGAGCGAAGTTTCTCCCCGATGAAAGGAGTAGTCACCATGGCCCAGGTGGCCAAGCGCGCCGGCGTCCATACCACCACGGTGTCGCTTGCCTTGCGCAACCACCCCAGTCTCCCGGAGGCGACCCGGGAACGCATCCGGAAGCTTGCCGAGGAGATGGGGTATCGTCCCGACCCGAATCTCCGGGCGTTGATGGCCTACCGGCATGGCATGCAGCCGCGCCGGCACCTGCAGATCCTGGCCTATGTGACCAACTGGGATGCCCGCTGGGCCTGGAAGGAGCTCCCTGCCCACGCCGCCTTCTTCACTGGCGCGGAGGCGCGGGCGTCGACGCTCGGTTATCAGCTCGAGCACTTCTGGATGGGCGAGCCCCAGATGAGCGACCGCCGGCTCGGCGATATTCTGCATGCACGCGGAATTCACGGCGTGATCCTCGCCTCCCACCAATACGACAAGGATGAGCGCCTGGATCTCGACTGGTCGCGTCTGTCGGCCGTGAAGATCGACTATTTCCCGCATGAGCCGCAGTTGCACATCGTCACCAACGACCAGCATTCGATCCTGCGGCTGGTGACGACGAAGGTGCTCGCGGCCGGCTACCGGCGCGTCGGGCTGGTCCTGCATCGGGACTGGGATCGGGGTGTCGACTATGCGATGTCTTCCGGCTTCGTCGGCGAGCAGCAGCGGCTCCCGGCGCGGGACCGTGTGCCGATCCACTATATCGAGAAGGATGGCCAGCCGCCTCCGGACGAGAAGTGGGGGGGGCGGGCGCCGTTGGGCAAGCTGGCGAAGTGGCTGGATCGCTACCGGCCGGACGCGGTTCTCGGCTACGGCCCGGCGGTGCTGCCCAGGTTGCAGGAGCTCGGATTGTCGGTGCCTCAGGACCTGGCGTTTGCCGACATCCTGTTGCAGGAGCCCGACGGGCGCGTGGCCGGTGTGCGGCACAACTGTCTCCGGGTCGGCGAACTGGCGGTGGAGCTGCTGGCGGGGCAGCTGCAGATGAACAGCTACGGCTTGCCGCCCTTTCCGACCGCGACCTTGGTCGAGGGCACTTGGTTTGATGGCGCGTCGCTGACGCGGCGGGTTCTGGCGTAGACGGTTTTCCCCCGGGGAGGCCGTGTGGTGGCGCTCTATGGCGAGAGGATCCGGACGGTTCTCTGTGCGTCCGGATCGAGCCGCAGACGCCCGTGGCGGTTTGCCGTCTTCAACTCCTCCGAGCAGGGACGAATAGCGTGCTTTTACTCTACAGCGAGAGTGACGGTCCTTTTGCCCGTGACTTTCGGACCGAGGATTACATCCCCCGTACTCCCCGTTCCGTATCAGGCAGTTAACCCAAACTACAGGTACAACCCACACGAACCAGTAAACCTTGCGAGCAAAGTCGCGGCCCCGGCGTCATCTCCGTGGTCGAGCTGTGCCGTAAGCATGCCATAAAACATGCAACCGACCAAACATAAGAAAGTGTATGCGGCGCTCTCCCTGGCGAGCGTTGCGATCACCGCTGGAGCGTACGCGCAGACCGCGCCCGCCCCGGCTGCAGCTCCGGCTGCCCCGGCGTCCGAGGAGGAGATCATTGTTCTGAGCCCCTTCGAAGTCACGACGTCGGCGACCACCGGTTACGCCGCCGCCACGACCTTGGCGGGTAATCGCCTCAACACCGAGCTGCGCGACATCGGCAGCGCGGTGTCCGTCGTCACCACCGAGTTCCTCAAGGACGTCGCGGCGACCG
>JAEXPG010000295.1 GCA_023447015.1 Verrucomicrobiota bacterium | reverse complement strand
TATGTGGCGGATTTCCGCGGCGAGGTGCTGGCGTTTCTCGCCTTCCACCCCGTCCATCGGAATCTCGCGGAGGTCATGGCGAAACGCATCGCCGATCATGCGACGCCCGTCGGCAGCGGCACGGTGGCGCGCACGGAGCGCATCCCGATCGAGGAGCGGGCCGAGGCGGCGACGATCGCGTGGATGCGGCACCAGACCACCGGCTACGACAACATGGTCATCCCGCGCGTGAAGGGGCAGCGGCGCGAGGTGCGTCGGATGCTGGCGCAGCGCTCGGTGCAGCTGCTCGCGCGCTACCGGCGCGGCGAGACGATCGACCCCGTGCATTGTCCGTTGCACCGGGCGTTGGCCGCGGGATAGGCGGGCGGCCGGACGGGCGGCGGCGCGTGGCGCGGTCCGCCGCGGCGAGCGCGGTCAGCGGCCGAGCGAGAATTCGGGCATCTTCTTCGCGGTGCGCAGCACCGAGAGGGCCTGGCGTTCGGCGCCGCGCATCTGGCGGCGGGTGACGGGGGTGCGGTCGTCGTACCCGGAGAGATGGAGATAACCGTGGACCAGATAGAGCGTGAGCTCCTCGGTGAACCGGTGGTCGTGCTGGGCGGCGTAGGTGCGCGCGGTGTCGACCGAGATGCAGACTTCGCCGGCCTGGCCGTGGTCGGCATCGGCAGCGGGGAACGTGATCACGTCGGGCGTGGTCGGGTCGTCCATGAAGTCGCCGTGCAGGCGGGCGAGGGCGGCGTCGGTGAGGAAGGCGATGGAGATCTCGCCGGCGGGCAGCCGCCAGGTGCCGCGGGTGCAGTCGGTCGCGGGGGCCGCGGCGGCGTCGAGCGCGTGGATGACGGCCGCGACCGCGGGCCGGGTGAAGCTGAGCTTGGGGTGGCCGCAGTAGACCTTAACGGGGCGGCTGTTTTTCGCGGGCATGGGCGGCGGGGGTTGCGGGAGCGGACGGAGTCTTGTCGGCAGCGCCGGGCTTGGCGGCGGTGTCGGGCGCCGGGTAGGCGATGCGCGAGTGCAGCATGTTGAGCAGCGTGAACTCGAAGCTGGTCTTGATCTTGGCGATCTCGGCGAAGGTGAGCGGGCATTCGTCGAGTTGGCCGTCGTCGATGCGCTCCTGGAAGAGGCGGTCGATCAGCTCGGCGAGGCTCTGGCGGGTCACCGTGCGCAGGGAGCGCGAGGCGGCCTCGACGCTGTCGGCGAAGAAGAGGATGGCGTTCTCCCGGGTCTGGGGCTTGGGCCCGTCGTAGCGGAACGGGGCCTCCGGGATCTCGGCCGGCGCGGCGTCCTCGGGCTGGCCGGGGAGCGGGGTGCGGCCCTCCTTGCGGGCGCGCTGGTAGAAGAACTGGATGATGGTGGTGCCGTGGTGCTGGCGGATGGCGTCGACGACCAGCTTGGGCAGGCGGTGGCGCGTGGCGAGGTCGACGCCCTCGGGGACATGGGCGCGGATGACGGCGGCGGAGGCGTGGGGGCTGCAGTCGTCGTGCGGGTTGGCGCGGTCGCGCTGGTTCTCGGTGAAGAACTCGGGCTTGGCGGTCTTGCCGATGTCGTGGAAGAGGGCGCACACGCGGCAGACGAGCGGGTTGGCGCCGATGGACTGGGCGGCGTTCTCGGAGAGGTTGGCCACCATGAGGCTGTGGTGGTAGGTGCCGGGGGCGTCGATCTGGAGGCGGCTGAGCAGCGGGTGGTTGTAGTCGGTGAGCTCGAGGAGGGTGATGTCGGTGGTGCGGCGGAAGAGCATCTCGAGGATCGGCAGCAGACCCACGACGGCCATGCCGGTGAGCAGGCCGGCGCCGAGGCCGACGCCCATCTGGCGCAGGACGATGAGGATGGCGTCGCGGTTGTCGGTGCCGATGTTCTCGGCGGCGCCGAGGAGCAGGGCGAAGCCGGCGACGGACAGGCCGGAGAGGAACCCGGCGCGGATGACACGGCCGCGCTGGCGCACCCGGCGGCAGGCGAAGATGCCGACCATCGAGGCGAAGAACGTGACCACCAGGATGTCGAGGCGGTTGCCGTAGATGACGCCCGTGAAGAGCGAGACGACGAGAGCCATCATGATCGCCGGGCCGGTGCCGAGGAGCACGGCGACAATGAGCGGCGCGAGCGCGGTCGGGGCGAGGTAGGGCAGGACGGCGGCGAGGTCGGGGTGGCGCACGAAGACGCCGAGTTCGCCGAACTGGAAGACGGCGCGGACGAGGCTGAGGTTGAGGATGACGACGAGGGCGAGGAGGCCGAGGCGGCTGTTGCTGGTGAGGGAAGCGCGATCCTCGAGCCGGATGTAGAGCACGGCGGCGAGGACCATCGCCAGCACGAGCAGCATGCGGCCGAAGAGCTGGAGGTAGCCGCTCACCTGGACACCGCCCTGGCCGAGGAGGTACTGGCGGTGGGCGGCGAGCATCTCGTACTGCTCGGCGTTGATGCGCATGCCCGGCTCGACGAGCACCTGGCCCTTCTGGACGGTGATCTCGACGTTCTTCTGTGCGGCGGCGGCGCGGGCGCGGTTCTGGTTGGTGGCGACGGAGTCGAAGACGAGGTTGGAGGTGAGACCGTTGTTGAAGAGGCGGAAGAGGGCGCTGGCGCCTTCGCGGCCGACGCCCTCGGCGGTGAGGTTGATGCGCAGGAAGGTGAGGGCCTCCTCGCGGGACTGGACGCGCGCCTGGACGACGGTGCCGTCGCTGCCGCGGATCTGGTAGGCGGTCATGACCCCGTTGCCGGCGGTGACGAGGTGGCGGTCCTCGTCGTAGATGCCCTCGCGGTAGAGCTCCTGGAGCGTGGCGAGGCCGTTCTGCAGGATCGCGGTGCGGACGCGGGCCGGGCCGAGGCGGAGGATGACGGATACGTCCTCCGCGGCGACGTGGTAGGGCCCGCGGACGTTGAAGGCGTCGACGATGACGCCGAGGGTGGGGGTGTGTTCGCGCAGGGCCTCGGCGCGGGCGATCGGGTCGGCGGCGAGGTACTGCTGCTCGAAGCGGTCGAGCTCGAGGGCGAACTCGCGCAGGTGGGTGGCGAACTGGTCGTAGGGCGCCATCTCGACGCGATAGACCGGCGGCACCCGTTGGCTGGCCTGATCGCGCGCCGCGCGGGTGTGGAGGGCGCTGGTGTAGGTGAAAGTCTCGGCAGCGACGATACGCACGCTCGCCAGCTGGTTCTCCTGGAGGGGCAGGGCGATCGGGGAGACGCCGACATAGCTCACCGCCACGATGGCGAGCACGGTGGCCGCGAGGACGGCGGCGGCGATGAGCGGGCTGGTTTCCAGGAAACGCAGGACGGGCGAACTCCCGAAGCGCACCGTGGGGGGCGCGGAGGGTTCGGGCGGGCGGGAGAAACGGGCGAGCCAGTTCATCGTGCGATAGGGAAGACCGGCCGGACGTTTACACGAACCCGGGCGCTGGTCGAGCCCGGCGAAGCAGGGGGCGGAAGTCGGGCGGAATGCGTGGCCTGACGCAGCCGAGGGCCGAGGTCGCACGACGGATCGGTCGAGGGTGGCGGTGCGCGGACGATCGTACCGCCCGACGGACGCGGGCGCCTTCCTAGGCGGCCGTCGTGTGCCGCAGGGGGAGGCGGATGGTGGCGACGCCGCCGGTGCGGTCGGTGCGGTTGGCGAGGGTGAAGCTGCCGCCGTGGTTCTCCGCGATCTGGCGGCAGAGGACCAGGCCGATGCCGGAGCCGCCGGGCTTGGTCGTGAAGAACGGCACGAAGAGGTTGGAGGGGTTGGCGATGCCGGGACCGTCGTCGGCGATGCGGACCTCGGCCTCGTGGGCGGTGGTCGACCAGCTCACGTGCACGGCGCCGCCGGTCTCGTGGGCGGCCTCGGCGGCGTTCTTGAGGACGTTTATGAGGAGCTGCTCGATCTGGGCGGCGTCGATCTCGAGCGTGAGCTGCGGGCAGTCGGCGAGTTCGACCGGCACGCGGTTTTCGAGGGAGGCGGCGCGGCGGATGAGGGCGCAGAGGTCGGCCGGGGCAAGGGTGGGCTGCGGGAGGCGGGCGAGCCGGGCGTAGGCCTCCATGAAACGGGAGAGGCCGTCGGCGCGGGTGGCGATGATCTCGAGGCCGCGCTGCATGTCCTCCTCCCAGTCGGCCGGGCGCCGCTTGAGCATGGTGCCGAGGCTGCCGGCGAGGGACTTGATGGGGGCGAGCGAGTTGTTGAGTTCGTGGCCGAGCACGCGCACGAGTTTCTGCCAGGCCTTGAGCTCCTCGTCGCGCAGGGCGCGGGAGAGGTCGGCGATGACGACGAGGTGATGCGGGCGGCCCTGCTCGCGGAAGGAGGTGCGGCGCATGCCCCACCGGCCCTGACCGCCGGGGAATGTGAGCGGGAGCAGGCGTGTGCCGTCGCCGTCGAGGCAGCAGCCGAGCCCGAGCTCCTCGGCGCTACGGCCGATGACGCGCTCGGCGGGCTGGGCGAGCAGTTCCTGGCCGGCGCGGTTGATGAGGCGGAGGTGGAAGCTTTCGTCGAAGGCGAAGATGGCGACGTCGATCTCCGCCATGATCGTGCGCAGGAGGGCGGTGGCCTCCATGGCCACGAGGCGTTGCTCGCGGAGCATGGAGCCGAGGAAGTTGATCTCGGTATGGACCCCGCCGAGCGGATCATCGGGGGTAGTGCCGCGGGCGCGGATGGAGAAGTCGCCCTCGCGCAGGGCCCCGAGGAGATTGGCGATGGTCTGTAACGGGCGCACGACCCGCTCGCGCAGGAGCAGCGCGCCGAATAACCAGCTGCCGACGATGAGCAGCCCGAGCGTCCAGCGGGTGCGGGCGCTGAAGTCGTCGACGAAGAGCAGCGTCATCGCGGTGACGACGGCGGGCAGCCCGGTGGCGAGCGCAAGCCAGAGCAGGCGCCGGTCGAAGGGCGTCTCGCGTTTGCGGCGGGGCTTGGGGCTGGATGGCGGGGGG
>JAEXPG010000282.1 GCA_023447015.1 Verrucomicrobiota bacterium | reverse complement strand
CCGGCCGGGGCGGGGGGGGGGGGCGGGCAGTGGCGACCACCGTTGCCTGGGTCGCGGAGACGGAAACGACCCCGAGGATGGGGCTTTGCCAGCGGATCGTGCCGGCCTCGCGCCCCAACAGATGGCCCTGGAGTTGGTCGCCGTTCGCGAGTCGAAGGACGTCGGCGTGAGCGGCGCTGGCGCAGAGGAGGCCGAGGGCGGCGAGGCAGAGTCGGAGGGCGCAGGCGGGCATGCGGTTGGGCTGGTTGCGTGGGCGAGAGTGGGCGTCGGTGCGTTCTGCACAATAGGGAACGCCGCGGTATGCGGCCTGACGCCGCCCGCGGTGCGCCTAGCGTGGGGCCATTCCCTTTGTCGGGCTGGTGGGAGCATGGGAAACGGGCTGGGGTCGTTTCTGCATTTCGAGCTCTGCGACTCAAGTTTACGCGGCGAGGGGCGATCAACGGCGCGACCGTATCGGAGGCCGGCTTTTACACTTTTGTAAAATCGCAGGTCCTTGACCCGGTTTCCCAAGCGAATTGGCTCTTTCCCGTTCGCAGAAGTCATCAACCCCAACAGTCAAAACTAGGATATCATATGAACATCCGCTCCAAGAAGGGCTTCACCCTCGTTGAAATCATGATCGTTGTCGTCATCATCGGCCTGCTGGCCGCCATGGCGATCCCGGCCTTCCAGAAGGTCCGTCGTTCCACCACCAAGTCCACGATGGCCAATGACGGCAAGCAGCTCGCCGGTGCCGCGCAGACCTACTTCCTCGAGTGGTCGGTTACTGAAATCGCTTCCGATGCGCTCGTCGATCCCGATGCCGGTACGGACTCGAAGTTCCTCCGTGCCCTCAGCAAGGGCGTCACCTGCGAAACCGATACGATCACCTCGGGCGAGGAATTCATTCTTTCGCACCCGAACTTCGGTTCCCTGTCGGTTGCGGTCGACACCGGCAAGACCGTTGCCGAGTCGGTGACCAACTAAATTCCTCTCAGTACTTTCCGAAGCCGCACCTGTATGGTGCGGCTTTTTTGTTGGCACCGGACTTTGTCGAGCGATGGGGCTTGGAGTGCTCCCTCGCTTGGTTGTACGTCTGCTCCTGAGCAGGCTTCTCCGTCCGTCCGCGCTGGGCATATCGCTGGTGGCGACACCGGGGGCGGGCCTTCTGTTTTCTCCGGAGTGGACCAAACGAGGTTTGCATGCTGCCTCCGGCTCGTCCGGACTATGCCCAGCCATCCGGACTGGCTGTAATCCCATTCTCGTCTATGTCGTTTGCCCCAACTTGGAGTCGGTTGCCGCGGAGCGAACAGTGCTCGCTTGCGGGTCTTGTGCTGGTTGCCGTGTGCACGCTCTCGTTTCTCTCCTATTTCGCGACACGGGAGCTCGTTGTCGCGACGATCCTGAAATCAGGAGTGGGGCTTCTTCTGCTGGCGATCGCCCTGACCGGGCGCGCCGCCTATCTCGTCGTCCGGGATTGGCGCAGGAGCCAGCCGCGGCTCGGTGTGTCCTGGCTGGGTTCGAGGGGCCTGCTGCTGGCAACTTGGCTGGCCTGCTCCTTGGTGGCGGTGGGTGCCTTCCCCAAGGGCAACCGGACCTTGATGGACGAGGTGGGCGTTCTGAACACGGCGAGGGCGATCCAAGAGGAGAAGGAACCGGGCACGCCGATGGCGATCCAAGCGTATAGTGGCGTGCACAAGCTGACCGCGGGGTTCATCGACAAGCGCCCGTTCCTGTTCGCGACCCTGGTTTCCTTCCTCCACGACATCCGGGGGTATTCATTGGAGAACCCCTTCTACTGCAACATGGCCCTGGCGGCGGTGGTGCTCGCCTTGGCCGGGATGATGGGCGCCCGACTCGGCCGCAGCGCGATCGCCGGGGTGGTCGCGATGGTCGCGCTCACTGCGATTCCGCTGTTCTGCCAGCATGCCAGCGGCGGAGGGATCGATATGCTCAACCTGGCCATGCTGCTCGCCCTCGTCGTTCTTGCGGTCCGGCATCTCGATGCGCCGACGACGAGCACGGCCCGCGCGCTCGTCGGCGCCGGGGTGCTGCTGGCGTATTCACGATACGAGTCTCTGCTGCATTGCGGGATCTGTGTCGGCGCCCTGCTCATCGTGGCCGTGCGCCAGCGGCGGTTGTTTCTGGATTGGTCGACCCCGGTGTTGGCTGCCTGCCTGTTCCCCTTGGCGGGAATTCATTTCCTCAACTTCACGAGCACTTCGGATGTCGTGTTCCAGCTGGAGGAGAAGGGGCTGCGCGATGCCTTCTCGCTGGCCTATGTGGTCCCCAATCTCGGGCATGCGCTTTCGTTCTTTTTCGACACGGGGCATTTCCTGGCGAACTCCCCGGTTGTGTTTGTGATGGGGGGCGTGGCGTTCGTGGCTGTCATTGTCACCCAGGCGAAGCACTGGTGCCGGATCCGCGACGACAGTGGAGCGCTCATGTTCTGGATCATGGCGGCGAGCGTGCTCATCGCGTTCTTTCTCCTCATGGCCTACAGTTGGGGGGAGCTTGATCAAGTGGTGGGCAGCCGGCTGAGCCTGCCGCTCTATCTGGTGTTCGCACTGTCGCTAGCGTATGTCTGCCGGGAGTTCTCCCGCTGGCCCAAGGTGCCGGTCGCGATGGTCGGGGTGCTTGCGGTCGGAGGGTATTGGTCGGTCTCGCCGGTCGCGGCCAAGAACTACGAGCACAAACAGTACGCCCTTGGCCGGGCGTTGGAGCTCTACGACGAGTTCGTGGCGCGACAGCCGGATCCGTATTATGCGGTACTCAACTCCGCGACCCTGTTTTGGGTCTCCCGTGACGTCTATGCGATCGGTCCTTCCAGCCTGAAGGGGAATCCGGAGTACCTGTTGAATCTGCTCAAATCCAAGGAGTATCGGCGAGTCTATCTCATCCAACTTTTCAAGCGGGAGACCTCGAGCCAGTCGCTGCGCTGTGAGGCGAATGACGAGGTGGGCTTCCCCCTCGACCTCACCTTGGTCAGCGAAGACATGGCGACCAGTTATCGGATGGTGAAGATCTGGCAGTTGAATCCAGCGTGTGTTCAGATGCTGGAGCGAGTGGTGGCGGAGCGCGCCAGCAAGGGGGGGGGCGCCGCCGGAAGCCCCGCGGCGGCGGGGGCGACCGAGGTCCCTGCGGCGCATTAGGTGGTCGTGCCTCGCGCGGGAGCGCCGTGTCCCTGACTTGTCCCTGAGCCGGCAATGCTCAATCTCGCGTTGCTGCGCTGCCTGTCGCCCCTGATCCCCTGTCACGCCGACGCGCAGCGGTGTGGCGCCTTCCCTTGGTTCTCCGATGAAACGCATCCCCTTTGTTCTCGCGCTGGCGGCTCTGCCCCTGGTGGCCGCTCCAACCGAATCCCCCAACCCGGCCGCCGCCCCCATCACGGCGCCGCAGCCGGCCGCTGCCGACCAACGCGTCGACCAGATCATGGCCAAGATGACGCTCGAGCAGAAGATCGACCTGCTCGGTGGCGTCGACGATTTCTTCGTCCGCGGCTACCCGGAGCTCGGCCTGCCGCGCCTGCGCATGGCCGACGGCCCGGTCGGCGTGCGCAACTTCGGCCCGTCGACGGCGTACGCCGCCGGCATCGGGCTCGCCGCCTCGTGGGACCCGGCGCTGGCCCGTCAGATCGGCGCCTCGATCGGCCGCGACGCCCGCGCCAAGGGCGTGCACTTCATGCTCGGGCCGGGCGTGAACGTCTATCGCGCACCGATGAACGGCCGCAATTTCGAGTACTTCGGCGAGGATCCGTACCTCGCGGCCCGCACGACCGCCGGCTATGTCCAGGGTGTGCAGAGCCAGGGCGTAGTCGCCACGGTCAAGCACTACGCGGGCAACAACTCCGAGTTTGATCGCCACGACTCCAATACGCAGGTCGACGAGCGCACGCTGCGGGAGATCTACCTGCCCGCGTTCGAGGCGGCGGTGAAGGAGGGCAAGGTCGGCGCGATCATGGACGCCTACAATCTCGTCAACGGCGAGCACGCCACCCAGAACGGCCATCTCAACAACGAGATCGCCAAGCAGGAGTGGGGCTTCCGCGGCATCATCATGTCCGACTGGGACGCCACCTACGACGCCGTGGGCGCGGCCAACGGCGGGCTCGACCTTGAGATGCCCCGCGGGAAGTTCCTGAATCGCGAGAACCTGCTTCCCGCGATCAAGGACGGGCGCGTCAGCCTGGCGACCATCGACGACAAGGTGCGGCGCATCATCCGCACGGCCGTCGAGTTTGGCTTCCTCGACCGCGAGCAGAAGGACGTTTCGATCCCGCGCTACAACGAGGAGAGCCGGCAGGTTGCGTTGCAGGGCGCGCTCGAGGGCGCGGTGCTGCTCAAGAACGCCGGCGTGCTGCCGCTCGACCGCCAGGCCGTGAAGACCATCGCCGTGATCGGGCCGGCGGCGTATCCGGCTGTCCCGGTCGGCGGCGGCAGCGCGGCGGTGCAGCCGTTCAACTCCGTCAGCGGCCTCGAGGGCGTCGCCGCCGTCGCGGGACCGGGCGTGAAGGTCCTCTACGATCGCGGCGTGCTCACCCGGGAGGAGATCGGGGAGCGTTGCCAGTTCCTCGCCGCCCCCGGCGCCGCTGGCCCGGGCGCCACGGCGGAGTTCTTCGCCACGGCCGACTTCTCCGGTCCGGTCGTGAAGACGACCAGCAGCCCGCGCATCGCCTTCTACTCCGACGAGCCGGTCGACTGGAGCAACCCGGCGGCGCGCAAGCAGACCTCGGTCCGCTACACCGCCTCCTACGTGCCGAAGAAGTCCAGCGCGTTCCACTGTTTCGTCGGTGCCAGCGGCCAGGATACCTATCGGCTCCTCATCGACGGGAAGCTCGTGCGCGAGCAGAAGAAGTCGGAGGGCCAGACCGCTGTGGCGCTGCCGCTGCGGCTCGAGGCGGGCAAGGCCTGCAGCGTCGTGTTCGAGCTGGTCGTCGGTCCCTCGTGGGGGCCGAACCGCGCCGGCGTCGCGCTCATCGCCGACGACGAGCTGATCACGCCCGAGGCGACCAAGCTCGCCGCTTCCGCGGACGCCGCGGTGGTGATGGTCGGTTTCGACAATGGCACCGAGTGCGAGAGCTTCGACCGCACGTTCGAGCTGCCCGGCGGCCAGGATGCGTTGATCCAAGCGGTCGCGGCTGCCAACCCGAAGACGGTGGTCGCGCTGGTCGCCGGCGGCGCGGTCGATGCCGCGGCGTGGATCGAGAAGACCCCCGCGTTGCTGCACACGTGGTACGCCGGCCAGGAAGGCGGCCGCGCGCTGGGCATGCTGCTCTTCGGCGACGCCAATCCCTCCGGCCACCTGCCGATCTCCTGGGAGCGCGCCTGGAGCGACAACCCCGTCCACGATTCCTATTACTACAACAACGGCGACCGGAACATCCGGTACACCGAGGGCATCTTCGTCGGCTACCGCGGCTACGAGAAGAACGGTGTGCAGCCGCTTTTCCCCTTCGGCCACGGCCTGAGCTACACGAGCTTCGCCTACAAGAACCTCAAGGTCTCGCCCGTCACGCCCAAGCTCGGCGAGGAGGTCACCGTCAGCTTCGACGTGACCAACACCGGCCAGCGCGCCGGCACCGATGTGCCGCAGCTCTACCTCGGCAACCCGACCGCCAGCGTTGCGCGACCCGCGAAGGAGCTGAAGGGCTTCGAGCGCGTCACCCTCAAGGCCGGCGAGACGAAGCGCGTGGTGCTCACGCTCGATGCCCGCGCGATGTCGTTCTACGACGTCGCCGGCCAGGGGTGGAAGCAGGAGCCCGGCACGTTCACGGTCGCCGTCGGCCATTCCTCCGCCGACCTCGCGCTCAAGGGCGAGTACGAGGTGGTGAAGTGACGGTCCCGCCTCCGCTCTATCCGGAGCGGAGGGGTGCAGCTCGGGCGGCCCGGCGACGCGGGGCCGCCCTTCTTGATCAGAGCAGCTTCGCGACGCGGGCGAGGGCTTCCTCGACGTTGGCGCGGCTGTTGAAGGCGCTGAACCGCACATAGCCCTGGCCGCAGCGGCCGAAGCCCGAGCCGGGCGTGCAGACGACGCCCGCCTTGTTCAGCAGCAGGTCGAAGAACTCCCACGAGTCGCGGCCCACGTTGACCCAGATGTACGGCGCGTTGTCGCCGCCGACGCACTGCAGGCCGCGGGCGGTGAAGGCCTCGCGCACGAGCTTGGCGTTGCCGAGATAGAAGTCGGTGAGTGCCCTGGTCTGCGCCTGCCCCTCGGCGGTGTAGACAGCGGCGGCAGCCTTCTGCACCGGGTAGGCGACGCCGTTGAACTTGGTCGTGTGCCGCCGGTTCCACATCGCGTGCACGGAGTGCTCGCGGCCGGCGAGGTCCCAGACCTTCAGCTCCTTCGGGACGACGATGAAGGCGCAGCGCGTGCCGGTGAAGCCGGCATTCTTGGAGAAGCTGCGGAACTCGATCGCGCACTCGCGGGCGCCGGGGATCTCGTAGATCGACTGCGGCAGCTGCGGGTCGCGGATGAAGGCGACGTAGGCGGCGTCGAACACGATGAGCGCCTTGTGCGCGCGGGCGTAGTCGACCCAGGCCTGGAGCTGCGCCTTGGTGGCGGTGGCGCCGGT
>JAEXPG010000258.1 GCA_023447015.1 Verrucomicrobiota bacterium | reverse complement strand
CGGTCGCGCCGCCGGGCGAACCGCACCAACTGCGCGCAGAACCCGCATTCACCGTCGAAGAGCACGGTGGCGTGGGCGGTGGCGGTCGGGCGGGCTGGCATCGGTTGAAGCGTAGCCTGGGTGGATCGTCGGGCAAAGGTCGGACAAGGTTTCGTGCAGAAGCCGCAGCGGCAGGGAGGGCGGCGTGCGGAGGACGGGCGGCGGAGCGCAGACGACCGAAGGGAACGAAGGAAAGGAAGGCGGACGACGGACGGCGGAAGCTGTGGACCTCCGAGCGCACGGAGGGACGTTCTGCCGTGCGGCAGAATCTGCGGCGCGCGGCGCCTCCGAGCGGACGGAATGGTCACAGAGGGGACTTGGCGGTTCGTCCTCCTCGCGGTCCGCTACTCGACGCTCGCTCCTGGTCCGGTTGGCGTGGTGCTGGAGGCGTTCGTGGTCGAGTCGGGGCGCGGCGGGCTCGGCTGCCCCCTCAAGAGTCACGGCCTGTCGCCTTGGGCTCGGCTCTTCCAATCCGCCGCGTCCTCAAGACACGCCGGCGACGCAGGACTGTCGCAGGCGCAGGAAGGGCCGCTCGATGCCGAGGTAGAGGAGCGAGCCGACGAGCAGCGCCGCTCCGGCATAGACGCAGAACGCCTGCGCGCCCCCATGCTGGACGAGGCCGGGCCACCAGGTTCGCACGGCGTGCCACGTCATCTTGTGGCTGAGGTAGAGGCTGAACGTCACGGTCGCGAGCGCCCCGGCCCCGGGGATGCGGACACGGCCCAACACCCCCATGGGGCTGGCGCAGGCGGCGACGATCAACGCGAAGCTCAGCGAGAGCAGCGGAAAGCCGAACACGCTGGCGTTGAAGTCGGTGCGCCCCTGCGCCGTGTTGATGGCGACGGCCAGCGAAACCAGGCCGGCCCCGAGGAGCGGGTACGCGTGCTCCATCGCCTTCTGCCAAAGGCGGGGGCGAAACCAGCGGAGGGCCGCGAGCACCACACCGGCGAGCAGCCCGTCGAGCCGCGTGTGGGTCGGGTAGTAGATCAGCTCGACGAAGGGGGCGCCGCCCGGGTTGGTGGCCACATGGTTCAGCCAGAGGTGGGCGCGGAGAAGCATGCCCCCGCCCACGAGCAGCACACAGACCGCGGCGGTCATCTGCCATGACGGCCGCCGCATCAGGGCCCAGACCAGCAGCGGGAAGAAGAGGTAGAAATGCTCCTCCACGCAAAGCGACCACGCGTGGGAGAACGTCCGGTTGCGCCCAACGTCGATGAGGAAGTTCTCGGTGAACGTGAGGAACTGCCAGCACGGCTGGATGCCGCGCGACTCCCGGAGCACGGGAAAGAGAAAATACAGGGCGGTGATCACCCAGAAGACCGGGAGGATGCGGAAGGCCCGTCGCAGGTAGAAGGCGCCGAGCGGGGGCGTCTGCCCGGCCGCGTAGGCCTTGAACAATTGGGAGCCGATCAGGTAACCGCTCAGGACGAAGAACAGATCGACGCCCATCCAGCCCAACCGCGCCACGCTCGGGAGCGCGGCGCCGAGCCCCTCGGTGATCCCGTGGAACAGCAGCACCCACGAGATCGCAAGCGCGCGGAGGAGATCGAGGCCGGGATCGCGGGGATTCATGGCGGTGCTTCAAAACAGCGGCGGCGCGGCCGCTCTTCCAGTGCAATCCCCGGAAACTTGTTCACCACCGGTCGGCAGGCGGTGGGAACGCCTCCCGCCGCGGAACGCTTCTGCGCGGGGCGGCGAGCGGAGGACTGACGACAGAGGACAGATGACGGAGGACAGCGGACAGAGGACGGAGGACAGAGGACGGAGGACGGGAGACAGAAGGGAACGAAGGATGAGAAAGCGGATGGCGGACGACAGGGACACACCCGCGCAGGCCGATTGGTCACCGCGGGATGACTTCCGGCCGGGCACCTTGGCGATTCGTCATCCACGCTACTCGATGCTGGTCCGGCTGGCCGAGTGGAGGTGGCGTTCGTAGTCGAGTATGGCCCGGCAGGATCCAACAGGCGTATTGTCAAAAGTGAAGACGTGTCCGCTTCAATCCGCCCCAATCCTCACGAGGGACCCAACTTGCGCCGACTCCTGTCGGCCGGGGCGTCGCCCCGGCTCCTCCGATGGGCCATCTCAGCGCGGAGACCGAGCGCAATCCCCCTTCGTGCGCCCACTCCGGCGGATCGTGATGATCAGGGCAATCCGCCCGGACTGTCACTTCAGCGCGGTGACCACGAAGTTGGTGCCCTGGTGCGCGGCCTCGACCGCCTCGCCCACGAGGGAGGGGAAGAAGCGGAGATCGCGGAATCCGACCGTGCGCAACAGGTCCGCCATCTCCGGTTCGGAATAGCCTTGGGTGGTCATGGCGTGGCGTGTCACCTCGTGGGTGGCGGTGTCGACGGCGAAGAACCGTTGTGTCGCCGTGGCCGATGCGGCGTCCCAGAAGCTCTCGGTGAGCAGCAGATGCGGTCGGTCGGAGAAGAGTCCGCCCCCCGCGCCAGCACTGGACCACGTGGCTGGACTGCGACCGCTGCTCTCGACGGTGGAAAGACGTTGGGGCTCGAGCAGGATCCGACCATCCGGGGCGAGCGCGGCGAAGGCCTGCTCGAGGAGGCGACGCGCCTCTGCGGGCCGGAAGACATTAATCTGCCCGAAGAGGATCATCGCCAACCCGTAACCTGAACCGAAGTCGCAGTGGCGGATATCGGCCTGGCGGTAGGTGCAGGCGAGGGCTTCCGCGCGCGCCTGTTCGGTGGCGAAGCGCACGGCCGCGGGCGCGAAGTCGATGCCCATGCAGGTGTGGCCCAGACGGGCAAGACGCCCGGTGTAGAACCCGGGGCCGCAGGCGAGGTCGAGAATGGCGGTGGGCTTCTCGGCGAGGATCTGCCCATGGATCCAGCGCACCTGCTCGTCGATGACGGCGAACCGGCGGCTGGCGAGGTCGTGCTGCTGGGAAAGGTGCTCGGCGAGCATGCGCTCGCTGAAGGCCGGATCGTTCCACGGAATATTGTCTCCGTCCGCCCAGGGTTCGGCGGGCACGACGCGATGGACAAGGTCCTCAAGTGTCATGCCCGGGTGGCTAGACGCTCGAGCCCAGGGAGGCAATACACCGTTCCGAGTCCTCGCGCAGTGGCGCGACGGCACGGAGGACGGATGGGCGGAGTCGGATCAGCTCACAGGGGGCACGGAACGGGAGGAGGGCGCGGAGAGCGGACAGCGGAGGACAGAGAACGGAGAGCGGACGACAGTGGCGAACGAAGGGAAGGAAGATGGATGGTGGGAGTCGGGCGAGGGGAGGGGGCCGAGTTCAAGGCTCGGTCTCGTTCTCCGAGTCGTAGGAGCCGCAGCACATCGGCTTGAGAAAACCGGTCAGCGGTTTGCGGTCGCCGACTTTCAATGGGAGGAGACCGAACTGACGCCAGCGGACGACCGAGAGATCGAGATTGGCGAAGATATCGACGCCGACGCCAAAGCGGGCATGCGTGGTGCCGTAGATGACGAGGTTGTGGATCTGTTGCTCCCTCAGCATCGCGTTGATCACATCCTTCGCGATCACGGGATCGATCCGCTCCTGCCCGAGGTAAACACCGTCGAAGTCGATCACGACGTAGAGCACTCGGCCGTGAGGATTGCGGACAGTCTGCCACGCGTAGTCGGGTTCCGGATCGGGAATCGTCGGCTTGGTTCTCGTCCAGTACGAGACAAGGAGAACGGCGAGGACGCCCAGCAACAACACGGCGACCATCGCTGCGAGCCGGTTCGACGTGGGGCGCTTGTTGTCCATGGCGTGGTCGGAAGGAAGCGGGCGTACTCACCATGCCACAAAAGCCCGATTACGGAAGCTTTCTCGGGTGAGGTGCCGAGGCGCAGAAAACGGAAAGCGGATGGCAGATGACGGAGGGCGGATGGGCGGAGTCGGATCAGGTCACGGAGGGCATGGAGCGGAAGGAGGGCACGGAGAGCGGACAGCGGACGACAGAAGGGAACGAAGGGATGGCGGATGATGGACGATGGAATGCGTGTTCCCTCGCTCGCCTGGATCGTGCTCAACTGGAGAAGCCCGGCACGGTGATGGAGTCGGCTGCGATCGGGTAAGGTGGTTGCGGGATCGAAACACCGTGTCAGATGCGGCGATAGGAGCCCGTCAATCTGCGCTCTTGGCAAAGCGCTTCCTCAAACGGAGATAGGCGAAGCCCCACAAAGCACTGCTGATCGCGGCGAGAGCGTACGTCCAGCGGTTGTTCTTTTCCTCCCACTCGATCCGATCTTCGATGGCGCAACAGGTGTGCCCATTGATTGAGACGCCGTGGACAAAGACCGTCGGTTCCTTGTTGAGGATGAATGTCCTCGGATGATCGATATCGCTGACGATGGCATTCATCTCGATCTTGGCGCCTTTGCGGGCTTCGGCAAAGAACACCTCTCGTTGAAAATACTCAAGGTAGCCATCGGCGGGGACGCGAAAACACGAGGAAGATTCGTCTATCCGAATATCGAGATAGCCGGATGGGCTTCTGCCGGGGCTGATATGTTCCTCAGCCGAAGAGAGAGTGCCAGTGACGGTTCCGAACTCCTCGGTTGAGGCAGGATGGAAGGAGAGAGCCGAGTACCAGAGCCACAATACACCGATGGCAAGCATCCCGCCTAGAATTCGGATTTGGAGCGGGATGTTCCGGGAGGACATGCCAGCAGTCTGATCCGAAGGGCCAAGAAGCCGCAAAGAGGGAAATGGTGTGCCTGTCGAAAGCGCCTCCCTGTTCTCCATCGTTCGCCTGGATCGCGCTCAACTGGAGAGGCCCGGCACGATGACGGAGGCGTTCGTGGGTGGGTGG
>JAEXPG010000195.1 GCA_023447015.1 Verrucomicrobiota bacterium | reverse complement strand
ATGTGCTCTCGACCCAGACCGCATTGTTCGAGCGCACCACGCAGATCCTGTTCTGGCTGCTCGGCGGGCTCGAGGATCGCACCTGGGAGCATGCGCTGATGGCGTCGCCGATCGTTCTGTTTGCGGTGCTGCTCTGGCCGTTGGGCCGGCCCATGGATCTCCTCAGTCTCGGCTCGGCCGAGGCGCAGAGCCTGGGCGTCGATGTGCGTGCGCTGCGCCGCCGGCTGCTTCTCCACTCGACGGTGCTCACGGCGGTTGCGACCGCGGCGGCCGGTACGGTGGGTTTCGTCGGGCTGATCGTGCCCCACATGCTCCGCCTCATCGTTGGGCCCGAGCACCGGCGGCTGGTGCCGCTGTCCCTCGTCGGCGGTGCGGTGTTCGTGCTCGGTTGCGACCTCGTCTGCCGGTCGGCCGAGAACGTGCGGCTGGGCATCGTCACCGCGGTGGTGGGCGCCCCGTTTTTCCTGTGGTTGCTGAGGAGGCAGGCATGACGCATTCGGTCCATCCCCATCCCTTCGCCGGGGGCGAGCCGGCGCCCGAGGAGCGCGGCAAGATCGCGCCGTTTCCGCAGAGCGCGCTGGCGATCCGCGGAGCGACGGTGCCGGGGCGCATCGCCGATGTGAGCCTGGAGATCCCCGCCGGCTCGCTGGTCGGGCTCGTCGGCCCCAACGGCGCGGGCAAGTCCACCCTGCTGCAGGTCGCGGCCGGGCTGATCCCGGCCCCGGGCGCGGTGCGCTGGGCCGGGCGCGAGCTCGAAGGCATCCCGCCCCTGGAGCGCGGGCGCAACGCGGCCTGGGTGCCGCAGGAGGCCCGGTTCGAGTTCGGCTTCTCGGTGCGGTCGGTCGTCGCCCAGGGCCGCTTCGCCCACGGCGACGACGAGATCGGCGTGGATGCGGCGCTCGCGCGCTTCGATCTTGCGCTGCTCGCGCAGCGGCCGGTCAACCGGCTCTCCGGTGGTGAGCGGCAACGGGTGCTGCTCGCCCGTTCGCTCGCGACCGCCGCGCCGCTGCAGCTCTGGGACGAGCCGCTGGCGCCGCTCGATCCGCGGCACGTGCTGGACGTGCTGAGGCTGGCCCACGAGCTCACCAGCGCCGGCTCGACGGTGCTGATGTCGCTGCACGACCTGCGCGTGGCCAGCTGCCTCGATCTGGTCGTCGTGCTGCACGACGGCCGCCTGCGCGCGGTGGGCAAGCCCGACGAGGTGCTCACCCCCGACCTGTTTTCCTCGGTCTTCGGCGTGAAAGCCCGCGTCGCGCCGGGACTGCATCTGGAGCTGCCATGAAACCCGTCTTCAAACCATTCGCCGAGACCGACACCGCCACGGAGTCCGCGCATCGCGCCGCGATGCTGGAGAAGCAACGCGAGATGCAGTCGCTCATCGCCGCGGCCAAGGACAAGCGCGGCCTGACGATCGTCCACACCGGCAACGGCAAGGGGAAGAGCACGGCCGCCTTCGGCATGCTCACCCGCATGCTCGGCCATGGGAAGCACTGCGTGGTCGTGCAGTTCATCAAATCCGGCGACGCCGCGACCGAGCGGAACCTCCGCTGCCACCAGCTCCGCTGGCACCGTTGCGGCGAGGGCTTCACCTGGGACACGCAGAACCGCTCCGGCGACATCGAGGCCGTGCGCACCGGCTGGGCGATCGCCGTGCAGGCGATGCAGGACCCGGCGGTGAGCTTCGTATTGCTCGACGAGCTCAACATCGCGCTGGCCTACGACTACCTGCCGGTCGACGAGGCGATCGTCGCGCTGCGTGTGCGGCAACCGCACCAGCATGTTGTCCTCACCGGGCGCGACGCGCCGCCGGAGCTGGTGGACTACGCCGACCTCGTGACCGAGATGCGCGAGGTGAAACACCCGTTCAAGGCCGGCGTGCAGGCGCAGGCGGGGATCGAGTTTTGACCCGCCCGGGCCCGCGTGGTGAGTTTCCCACGATGAAAGCCATCGGCATCCTCGGCACCGGTTCCAGCGTCGGCAAGACGTGGGTGGCCACGGCCCTCTGCGCGTGGCTGCGGCGGCAGGGCGTGCGCGTCGCGCCCTGCAAGACCCAGAACATGTCGAACAACGCCTGGGCCCTGCCGACCGGGGGCGAGATCTCCCGCGCGCAGGCGATGCAGGCCGAGGCCTGCGGGCTCGAGCCGACCGCCGAGGTGAACCCGGTGCTGCTCAAGCCGAGCGGCCGCGCCGGCTCGCAGGTGATCGTCGGCGGGAGGCCGGAGGGCGTGGTGCCCGCGGCGGACTACTATCTCCACCACGAGCGGCTCTGGCACTTCGCCGCCGGCGTGCTGGATGGCTGGCGCGACCGCTGCGACGTGCTGGTGCTCGAGGGCGCCGGATCGCCGGTCGAGCTGAACCTGATGGACCGCGACTTCGCCAACCTGCGTCCGCTCCGCCATCTCGACGGCCGCTGGCTGCTCGTGGGCGACATCGACCGCGGCGGCATCTTCGCGCAGCTCGCCGGCACGTGGAGCCTCCTGCCCGCCGCCGACCAGGCGCGCGGGTTGGGCGCCATCGTGAACCGCTTCCGCGGCGACCTCGCGCTCTTCCGCGATCCGGGTGCGCAGCTGCGGCCGTTCGCCCCGGGCCTGCCGGTGCTCGGCACGCTGCCCCTGCGGCGCGACCTGCAACCGGAAACCGAGGACGGCTTCGATTCCGGCGACGAGGACCGCGGGGAGGGCGAGACGATCGCCTGGATCCGCTATCCCCGGGTGGCCAACGTGACCGACTGCCAGCCGTGGTGGGACGACGCCGGCGTGCGCACACGCTGGGTCAGCGATCCTTCGCAGCTCGCCGGCGCCAAGGCGATCGTGTTGCCCGGCTCGAAGAACACCCTCGGCGATGTCCGGTGGCTGCGGGCGCACGGCTGGTTCGAGGCGATCGCCGCGGCCGCGCAGCGCGGGGTGCTCGTCGTGGGCATCTGCGGCGGCTACCAGATGCTCGGCGAGCAGCTGCACGATCCCGAGGGCCTCGCGGGCGACCGCGGCTCGGAGCCGGGACTCGGACTGCTGCCGATCACCACCGGCTTCCTCCCGGACAAGATCGTGCAGCAGGTCACCGCCGAGTGCGACGGCCGCCGCTGGCAGGCGTACGAGATCCACATGGGGCGCAGCGCGGTCACGCAGCCATGCGAGGCGTTGCAGATGGTGACCGACAGCCAGGGCCCGCGGGCGGAAGGGCTGCGCCGCGGCAACGTCTGGGGAACCTATCTCCACGGTTGGTTCGAGGCGCCGGAGGTGCGCCGCAAGGTGGCCGCCGCCGCCGGGATCGCGGCCCACCGCGCCCCGCCGATCCTCTGGGCGGAGAAACGTCGCGAGGTCTACGCGCAGATGGCCGACCACCTCGCGGCGCATGTGGACCTCGATCCGGTCCGCCGGTACCTCGGGCTCTAAGCCGTCGCCATGATCCACGGACACGGCAACGACGGCTACCGGCTCGGGCGGGCCCTGCGGGCGGATTTCAGCTCCAACGTCCTGCCCGGCGGGCCGCACGCGGGATTGCGCGAGCACCTGATGCGCGCGCTGGATGCGATCAGCGTTTACCCCGACGCGGCGGCGGAAGGTTTCGTGCGGGTCGCGGCGGCGGCGGAAGGCGTGCCGGCCCTGAATTTCGGCGCGACCAACGGCGCCGTCGCGGCGATCCATCTGCTGGCGCAGGTCCTGCGGGGCCGCCGCAGCGCGATCGCGGGGCCGGCCTTCTCCGAGTACGAGGACGCCGTCCGGCTCCAGGGCGGCGAGCCGGAGTTCTTTCCCGCCGAGGCGCTGGCGGACGGCACGGCGCCGGCGGCCGGGGTTGTTTGGCTGGCGAACCCCAATAATCCCACCGGCGCGCTGGTTCCCCGCGAGCGGCTGCTTGCGCTCGTCGATGCGCGTCCCGACACGCGCTGGATCGTCGACCTCGCCTATGCCGGCCTCTGCGCCGGGGCGTCGCTCCGGCCGGCCGATGCGGTGGGCCGGCGGAACCTGGTGCTGGTGCTCTCGTACACGAAGCGGTTTGCGATCCCTGGTCTGCGGCTCGGCGCGGTCGTCGGGCCGGAGGCGATCGTCGCCGAGGTGGTGGCCCGCGGCGGCCCGTGGGCGGTGAACACCCTGGCGTTGGCCGCCGGACGGTTCCTGCTCGGCGAGCCGGCCGACGACGGCGCGCGGCGGCAGGCCTGCCTGGCGGAGTCGCTCCGGCTCCAGTCCGTGCTCGGCCGGCTGCCCGGGCTCACGGTGCGGCCGAGCCCGACCAACTATTTCCTGCTCCGCGTGGAGCGGGCGACCGGGGCGCTGCTGCGGGAACACCTGATCGCCGAGCACGGCCTGCTGGTCCGCGACGCGGCCAATTTCCGCGGGCTCGACGCGCGCTGGGTCCGGATCGCGGCGCAGACACCGAAGGAGAACCGCTGGCTCGAGGAGGCGATGGCCCGATGGGCGACGCGCAACTGACCGTCGCGGCCCTGGCCGTGGGCTATCTGCTGGATCTCGCGTTCGGCGATCCGGCGTGGCTGCCGCACCCGGTGGTCGGATTCGGCTGGGCGATCGCCACGGGCGAACGGCTGCTCAACCGCGGCGGTCTGGGCCTCCGTCTCGTGTCGGGAGCACTGCTCACCGGCGCACTGGTGGGCGGGGCGTTTCTCGGCGTGGCGGTGGTCGAGCGGCGAGCGTGGGCGTTGCATCCCCTCGCGGGTGCGGCCCTCGTGGCGGCCGGGGTCTTCTTCGGCCTGGCGAACCGCACGTTGATCGCGGAGGGGCGCGCGGTTTTCCACGAGTTGGAGACCGGGCTTGAGCGCGGCCGGAGGCGGTTGGCGCGCATCGTCGGCCGGGACACGGCGCGGCTGGATGCGCCGCAGGTCCGCACCGCGGTGTTCGAGACAATGGCGGAGAACCTGAACGACGGGGTGGTGGCGCCGCTCTTCTGGTTCGCGCTGCTCGGGCTGCCGGGGTTGGCCGCTTTCAAGATGGTGAACACGCTCGACTCGATGATCGGCCATCGCGACGAGCGGTTCGAGTGGTTCGGCAAGGCCGCGGCCCGCCTCGACGACGCGGCGAACTTCCTCCCCGCGCGGCTCACCGCGCTGCTGCAATGCGCGCTGAGCGGCAGCCGGCGCGGCCTGCTCTTCGTGGTGCGCTACGGCCGGGCACACGCCAGTCCCAACTCCGGCTATCCCGAGGCCGCGCTGGCCGGAATCCTCGACCTGCGGTTCGGCGGGCCGCACACCTACGGCGGGGAACTCGTCGTGAAACCGTGGATCGGGACGAATCCCCGGCTGATCGCCGCCGACGAGTTCCCGCGGGCTGCGCGGCTCAACCATGCCGTGGCGGCGGCGGCGGTAGTGATCGCCGGAGCGGCTTGGTGGTGCTATGCACCGGCGCAGTTTCTTCTCCCATGACATCATCGAACCCATCGCCGGCTCCGCTCACGGAGCCGCAGCAGCGGGAGGCCACCCGCCTTTGCGTGGAGACCGGACTGACGCTGCTTCAGCACGGTGCCGAGAGCGCACTGGTCGAAAATCTGTCGCGGCGCCTCGCCCTCGCGCTCGGCGTCGAGCGCGCCGAGGTCGCGCTGCTCGCCAACGCCGTCGTGGTCACGACGCTGGGCGAGGGGCACTGCATCCCCACGGTGCGCCGCAACGAGGACCGCGGGATCAACATGCAGGTGGTCACCGAAGTGCAGCGGGCGGTGCTCGACGCCGAGGAGGGCCGGCTCGACGCGGCCGGGTACCGCGAACGCTTCGAGGCGGTGAAGCCGCTGCGTTATCCGCGCTGGCTGGTCTCGCTCATGATCGGCCTGTCGTGCGCGTGCTTCGCCCGGTTGATCGGGGCGGACTGGGCCAGTTGCGGCATCGCGCTGGTCGCGGCGGGTGTTGCCATGGCGGTGCGGCTCGCGCTGGTGCGGCTCCATTTCAATCCCGTGGTCAACTTCTTCGTCACCGCCTTCGTCGCGACCTCGGTGGCCGGGCAGGGTGCGCTCCACGGGATCGGCGGGACGCCGCAGATCGCGATGGCGGCCTGCGTGCTCCTGCTCGTGCCCGGCTATCCGCTGATCAACGCGGTCTCGGACATGGTGAAGGGCTACATCAACACCGGCCTGGCTCGCGGCATGTATGCGCTGCTGCTGCTCGCGGCCGCCTCGGCGGGCATCCTGCTGGCGATGCGGGTCTGGCAGGTGAACGGGGGGGCGTGGCTATGAACCTCCTTCTCGGATTGCTGCAGCAGATGGCCCTGGCCGCCGTGCCGGCGGTGGGGTTCGCGATGGTGTTCAATGTTCCGGTACGCGTGCTCGGGCTCTGCGCCGCGGGCGGTGCGCTCGGGCGCGGCCTGCGCTACCTCCTGCTCGAGGGCGCGCGCCTGCCGATCGAGGTGAGCACGCTCCTGGCGGCGGCGACAGTCAGCCTCCTCGGCGTCCTGGTCGCCCAGCGGCTGCGGGCCCATCCCAAGGTCTTCACGGTGGCGGCGATGATCCCGATGATCCCGGGCGTGCCGCTCTTCACGACCCTCATTGCGCTTGCGCAGATCCAGCGCACCGGGCTGACCAACGAGCTGCTGGCGACAGTGTTCACGCAGGGGCTGCGGGCCGGCTTCATCGTCGCCGCGCTCGCGGTGGGCCTGGCCGTGCCGGGCCTGCTGTTCTACCGCAAGCGCCCGGTCGTCTGAACGCATCATGGGCCAACTGACCTTTCTCACCGGGCCGGTGCGCAGCGGCAAAAGCCGGCGCGCCGTCGAGCTGGCCCGCGCCTGGGGGCCGGCGGTGGTCTTCGTTGCGACCTACCGGCCCGCGACGACCGATCCCGAGATGGACGACCGGGTGCGGCGGCACCGCGCCGAGCGGCCGGGCTGGCGCACGCTGGAGGCTCCGGCCGACGCCGCGGCCGCGCTGCGTGGCCTGGAGCCGCCGCCGGCGGGTGTCGTGCTCGACTGCCTCACGCTCTGGTTGAGCGACCGGTTCGAGCGCGCCGACGACGCGATCCTCGCAGAGTGGGAGGCGCAGCTGCGCGCGATGCGCGCCGCCCCTTGGCCGACGGTGGTGGTCGGCAACGAGGTGGGCTGGAGCCTGGTTCCCGAGTCGGCGGCGCTGCGCCGGTTCCGCGACCTCGCCGGCACGCTCGGGCAGTGCACGGCCGCCGCGGCCGACGAGGCGTGGCTGATGGTCGCCGGCTGCCCGGTGCGATTGAAGTAGTTTCCTTTCTCCCATGTCCTGGAAAATCCCGAACATTCCTCCCCTCGCAAAGGAGCTCGCGCCGGCGCTGCAGGCCCGGATCGACAACAAGACCAAGCCGCAGGGCTCGCTCGGCCGGCTCGAGGAGCTCGCTCTGCGTCTGGGCGAGATGCAGGCGACGGTGTCGCCGAAGCTGGTGGCGCCGCACGTGCTCGTGTTCGCCGGCGACCATGGGCTGGCGCGCGAGGGCGTGAGCCCGTTTCCCCCGGAGGTCACGCCGCAGATGGTGCTCAATTTCCTCGCCGGCGGCGCGGGCATCAACGTGCTCGCGCGGCTCTCGGGCCTGCCGATCAAGGTCGTCGACGCCGGCGTCGCGGCGGAGCTGCCCGATCATCCGGACCTGGTGAAGCGCAAGGTCCGCTCCGGGACGCGCAACGCGCTCCACGAGCGCGCGCTCAACGCCTACGAGGTCGAGGCCTGCCTGAGCCACGGCGCCGAGGTCGTGCGCGAGCTCGCGGAGCGGCACGGGACCAACGCGATCCTGCCCGGCGAACTCGGGATCGGAAACTCCGCCTCGGCCGCGCTGATCTACAGCGCGTTCACCGGCAAACCGGTCGGGGAGTGCACCGGCCGCGGCGCCGGCCACGACGACGCGGGGCTGGCCCGGAAGATCGCCATCCTCGAGCGGGTGCAGCGGAAGCACGGCGAGATCACCGAGCCGCTCGAGGTGCTGGCCGCTTTCGGCGGTTGCGAGATCGCGATGATGACCGGAGCGATGCTCGAGGCGGCCTCGCGGCGGATGCTCGTGATGGTGGACGGCTTCATCAGCACCGCCTCCGCGCTCACCGCGGCGAAGCTGGCGCCCGCGGCGAGCAACTACTTCGTCTTCTCCCACGCGTCGGGCGACGGCCCGCATCGCATCGCGGTCAAGGCGCTCGGCGGGAAGCCGCTGCTCGACCTCGGCATGAGGCTGGGCGAGGGCACCGGTTCGGCGATGGCCTGGCCGATCGTGCGTGCCGCCGTCGCGTTCCTCGACGAGATGGCGACGTTCGAGTCCGCCAAAGTGAGCGAACGCACGCAGGCCCCGCTCTCGTGAACGCGATCCGCACCGAGCTGCGCACGATGGCGGGAGCGCTGGTGTTCTTCACCCGGCTGCCCCTGCCGGCGCGCCTTGGTCTGGACGCGACGGACCTGCGGCGGGCGATCACGTATTTCCCGCTGTGCGGTGCGCTCGTCGGTGCGTTCTCGGCCCTGGTGTGGTGGTTGGCGGCGCGGGTCTTCCCTTCGCCGATCGCGGCCGGACTGGCGTTGGTGGCGGGGGTGCTCCTCACCGGCGCGATGCATGAGGACGGGTGGGCGGATGTCTGCGACGGCTTCGGCGGCGGCTACGGCCGTGAGCGGATCCTCGAGATCATGAAGGATTCGCGGATCGGCGCCTTCGGGG
>JAEXPG010000136.1 GCA_023447015.1 Verrucomicrobiota bacterium | reverse complement strand
CCTCGCTCTACACGCCGAACGTCCGTTTCGTCGAGATCGTCGAGGATGGTTTCGCCGGCGGCACCGTGATCCCCGCCGATTTCCAACCCACCCCCGCCGGACTCGAGCAGGTGCGGCAGAACGTGATCAAGTCCGGCAAGGTCGGCCAGCTCGTGGCCAACGATTTCACGGGCGCAATCGTCTCCGCCCAGTTGCTGGAGGTCGACCCGGCCACCGGGAAACGGCTCAACTACATGGAGGTGGCCCGCGCCATCGAGGAGCGGATCCGCGCCCGCCACGTGCCCGCCGGCAGCGAGTTCGGCCTGGGCATCCACGTCATCGGCTTCGCCAAGATCATGGGCGACGTGAGCGACGGCGCGCGCGGCGTGCTGGTCTTCTTCGTCGTCTCCCTCGCGATCACCGGACTGCTCGTCCTGCTCTACACCCACTCCCTCAAGCTCACGGTCTGGCCGTTGGTCTGCTCGCTCGTCGCCGTGCTCTGGCAGCTCGGCCTGCTCAACCTCCTCGGCTACGGCATCGACCCGCTCTCCATCCTCGTGCCGTTCCTGGTCTTCGCCATCGGCGTGAGCCATGCGGTGCAGATGGTTCGCGCCTTCCGCAACGAACTGCTCGACAGCGGCGACAGTCTCGCCGCCGCCCGGGCCGCCTTCCGCGGGCTCCTGGTGCCGGGCTCCCTCGCCGTGGCCACCGCGACCATCGGCTTCCTCACGATGCTGCTCATCCGCATCGCGATCATCCGCGAGATGGCGACCACCGCCAGCCTCGGCGTGGCGCTCATCATCCTCACCAATCTGGTGCTCCTGCCCGTCCTGCTCTCGTGGGTGAGCCTCCCGCCGCGTTACCACGAGAAGATCCGCACCCGCAACGCCCGCACCGACCGCATGTGGCGCGGGTTCGAGCACATCACCCGGCCCGCGCTTTCGCTCTCGCTCATCGCCGCCGCGATCGCCCTCGGCGCCTATGGCTGGAAACAGGAGGACCGGGTCCAGATCGGCGACCTCGACGCCGGCGTGCCCGAACTGCGACCGGATTCCCGCTACAACCTCGACGCCGCCGCGATCGCCTCCCGTTTCACCGTCGGCGTCGACCTGCTCTCCGTCATCGTCGAGACGGTCCCCAGCGGCTGCATCGACTACGAGGTGATGACGCGCATCTCCGAGTTCGAGTGGCACCTGCGCAACGTGCCCGGCGTGCAGTCCACCATCTCGCTCGCCGCCGCCGCCAAGATCGTCAACACCGGCTGGAACGAGGGCAGCCTCAAGTGGCGCGTGCTCCCGCCCAACCAGGCCATGCTCGCCCAGGCCACCTCGCCCTTCGACACCGCCACCGGCCTGCTCAATTCCGACGGCAGCGTGATGCCGGTGATCGCCTACCTCACCGACCACAAGGCCGCCACGATCGAGCGCGTGATCGCCGCCGTGCAGGACTTTTCCGCCACCCACCCCTCCGACCGCGTGCGCTTCCGCCTCGCCAGCGGCAACGTGGGCGTGATGGCCGCAACCAACGAGGTCGTGCGCGCCGCCCAGTTCCCGATCGTCGCGTGGGTTTTCGGCGCCGTGATCGCGCTCTGCCTGCTGACCTTCCGCTCGCTCCGCGCCACGGTCTGCATCGTGCTCCCGCTGGCGATCGTCTCCCTGCTGGCCAACGCCGTGATGGTCGGCCTCGGCATCGGCCTGAAGCCGGCCACCCTGCCCGTGATCTCCCTCGGCGTCGGCATCGGCGTCGACTACGGCATCTATCTCTTCTCGCGCCTGCAGGTCCATCTCGACGCCGGGCTGGCGTTCGAGGAGGCCCTCTTCCGCGCCCTCCGCCAGACCGGCAGCGCCGTGATCTTCACCGGTCTCACCCTCGGCGTGGGCGTCAGCACCTGGATCTTCTCCGACCTCAAGTACCAGGCCGACATGGGCATCCTCCTGACCTTCATGTTTGTGGTGAACATGCTCGGCGCGATCCTCCTGCTCCCCGCGCTCGCCCGCTGGCTCTACGCCCGCCGGTAGGCACCGCGGCCTGCAGCTCCTTTTCCGCCACATTGCACTGCGCGAGGTACCGGATGATCACCTGTGCGTGAATGCGGAGCAGGTGGGCACTGAGCGGCTGAAGGTCGGAACGCGGCTGGAGTCAGCTTGTCCACATCGGGGGCCGCGCGGCCGATTCCTGTTCGGGGGCTCGCCGCCTTCCCTCGCCCCCACACACAGCGTCGCCCGTCACCGCCGTCGACATCGCCTGATGCTTGGGTTTTGGATTCGCGCATCGAGGACTTGCATCTCGTAATTCACACGCATGCCGAGCTCACACCAACAATCACGGCCAACTGCGGAGAAACTTCGGTCTTCCACGCATCGTTCACGTCCCGCCCCGGCTCACACCTGAGCGCTCGTCCCCAATGCCCTCTCCGCGCCAGTACCCCGGAGCCCTTGTTCTGTTGGCTACGGTCATGGGGTTCATTTCCGGATTCGTCTCGTTTTTCTCCTTCGTCGCTATCGGGACCCTGCATGCCCGCTCAAAGATCACCACTGGGACAATTGTGCGGTTCGAAGCAGGAAAGGATGAAGTCGAGAGCGAGCCACTGCTCAGACCCGTATACGCATACGAAGTCGAAGGTGCGGTGTTCGAGGGCCGGTGCATTGAGGCCGCTCCCGTCCCGACCAGAGAAATCGGAGCCAGAATCGAGCTTCGCTATTCGTCTGACCGTCCCGGTTGGTCCGCGGAGAACAAGCTTCTGGCCATCTATTTCATTCCGATGGTCACGGGCGTCATCGCGTTGGGGCTGTTCTGCTGGCGTTGGCTCCTGCTGAGGCGAGAGGGCCGTTCGAACAACCGAATCGCGGGATTGCCTGAGAAGGCCTCTCCGTCGAACCCGAATCAGGGGAACGCCGTTCCGCATTCGTAAGCGTCTGCGCATCGGGATGCGCCCGCTCGGGTATCTCTCGCGAACGGAACGATGGCGGCGCCGCTCGTCGCGCTGCCGGCCGGCGGAACCGCCCCGCCTCCACAGGGTCGTTCCGTCGTGAGGCACCGCGGCCGCTCTCCCGGCCCATCCATTTTCTTGCCCCCGGCGCCGCGGGGCGGTTCCCTCGCCGCTTCCCATGAACGACATCGCCCGAGAAGCCGCGCGCCGCCGCACCTTTGCGATCATCTCGCACCCCGACGCCGGCAAGACCACGCTCACCGAGAAGTTCCTCCTCTACGGTGGCGCGCTCCATCTCGCCGG
>JAEXPG010000095.1 GCA_023447015.1 Verrucomicrobiota bacterium | reverse complement strand
TCACCAGGTGGGAGGAAACAATGCCGGATGCCAAACTCGATGAGCCGTTTTGCCGAGGGCCAGTGATTCTTGCCTCCGAAGCTGAGCGCCATCCGATCGCGCGAGAGGTACGGCGTGGTGGTGATGATGTCGAAGGCGGGCGCGAGGGTCACGGGGCCCTTCGCCGCATCGGCGTAAAGCAGACCGAAGTTCTTGAGGTGGGCGTCCCCGTTGCGCAGGGCGACGGCGAGGACGATGGTCTGGAAAAACTTGCGCAGTTGCGCGACGGTGGTGGACGCCGGGGTGACGAATCGGGTGATGAGCTGGGCCAGGTCCTCGTAGCTTCCGCTGTATTTGTCGTCGGGTTGTTTGGCGCTCAACGCGCAGAAATCCTCGAAGCCGAGATGCTGGCCGTCGGGGAGCAGATCGAAGCGGGCCACGGCCAGCAGCCCACCATCGGCGGAGACCTCCGAGGTGGCGGCGTCCAGGCCGGACTCCTTGGCGACGAGCAGACAGAGATGCTCGTTGAGCGCGAGGTCCGGGAAGCGCGCCGGATCGAACGTCTTGATGATATGGGTGGTGTCCGGAAAGGTGAGCCTCGGAAGCGGTCCGGCGTCGTTGGCGGGCTCGTCGCGCACGAGGATCTTCGGCTGCACCCCGGAGACGCCCGCTGAGGCACCGTATTGTTCGAGCAGGCGGTCGAAGATCGCGTGCGTATTGGGCTCCTGCAGAAGGCCGCGGATGTTCAGTGGCGCCGCCGCCGCGACGTTCCCAGCGTCGGCCGGGATGGTTCGCAATCGGCCGATCTGGGAATGGCCCACCAGACCGAGCAGCGCATAGTCGTCAAACGCGCCGCCGAGTTGCTGGGCGAACCGACTGGTCAGGACCCGCCGCAGTTCACCTTCGGGCAGGTTCATCGCGAAGACCGGGTGGAGGACTCCCGGAACTCCGGCGTCGTAGTCGGGATTCTCGGGGGGCATCAGCAGCGAAACGGCCAGGTCGGGGGACACCTGCGGCCGATAGCGGAACAGGTGAGGACTGGGCTCCTGGGCGCGATGGAGCTCGCCCACAGCCGCGCTGTTTACCTGCACCTCAATGACGGGTCTTGGCATGGTCGAGGATGGCTTGGTCGGTGCGGACCGCGGCGTTGAAGGCGTCGGCGCGGGCTTTCGGCAGCGCCTTGTCGAGGGTGGGCCGGGAGATCGGGGCCAGTTCGAGACTCAGGCCGAGTTCCGCGCACAGGCCGACGAATTTGCGCAGACCGATCTCGGCGATCACGCCGTTTTCGATCTGCGAAATCGTGGAGCGCGACATGCCGCGGCGGGCGGCAAGTTCGGCCTGGGTCAGGCCGGCTTGGCGGCGGGCTTGGCGAATGAGTGCGCCAGCTTCATCGAGTCTCATGGTGTATCGTATGCGGAACATATTGGCGGTGGAGGTGGTGGCGCAACTGGAAAAACGTTTCATAAGCGAAACAAAACCAACTGGGACCAGTGGTGTTTATCTTTCGCTGGGTGAGGGCGCACCTAGTGGTTCGTTCGTTGCCTGCGCTTGGGTTTGGTCATGGTCGGCGGGGCATGGAAGGTGGCGACGCACTCGTCCTTGGCTGTCCGAATCGGGGCTTTTCGCTGGGGCTGAGTTGGCCAGAACTCGCCGAACGCACGGGTCGCGGGCTGGGCGTTTGGCGCGGGGTGGGGCGGCGCGGGCCAGACGCGGGCAGACAGGCGGCGAGGGCGGCGGAGGAGGCGAGCGCGGACCGGCGCTTGGGATTGGACTTAAGAAAGAACGGTGGAGGCTGCGCAGCTAAAGGGGAAGTTAGGCGCGGGGCTGGGCGAGGAATCGGCGGAGTGGGGGACGTGGCGCTCTGGACTTGGGGCCGGTGACCGGTAGGACTTGGCCGCAGGAAATCCCGATGAACCTCGAGCAGCTGCTCCCCCTCGAACGCCAAGTCCTTCTCGCCCGCTGGACGGACGGGACGTTCACCGTCCTCTTTGGCCACGATCAGAAGAGCCTGCTGCACGCCCTCGACGCCATCGGAGACCCCGCCAGCGCCGAGGTTCGTGTGGTGCCCTTCGAGCTCCTGCAGGAGGTGACCCTCAATCAGCGGGAAAAGGGGGATGCCTTCCTCGAGATCAACGTTTCGGTGGAGCGGGAGCTCTGGCGGAAATGCTCGCGGCAGGTGTGGCCGCTCGAGGCGCTCGGGTCCTGACGTTTTGCCGTGGTATCCGGCCCCCGTTGAGACAGCGGCCGACTCCGAGCGTCAGGCGGCGAGGCAGCTGAAGAAGTCGAGCTGACCGGCCGGGTCGGGCGTCACAGGGGCAGGCACGGAAGCGATAACCGGCAACGGCGCTACAGGTTTGGTTGCAGCTCGGGGCTCGGGAACTGTGACCGCAGGTTCGGGCACTGGGAGCGGCGAGGGCAGGGCGGCGGGCTTGGCCGAGTCGCCAACAGGAGCTTTGCGGCGTCCCCGGTCGCACTTGGCGATCGCCTTCATCACGTCCTCCTCCACCACCTCCAAGTAGCGTTGAGTAACGGATACGCTGGAATGGTTGAGCGCCTTCTTGAGGACCATGAGATCCTTGCCGGAGGCCTCGTACACCTTTTTCGCGAAACTCTTTCTTAGCGCGTGTGTACCCAAACGTCCATCATCCTCGATTCCGGCCAGCCGGAAGGCCCGGTGGATGATCTGGCGGGCGGACTCGCGGTTCACGGAACGAGCGGTGCCGTCCGGGTTGTCCTGGCGGGAAAGGAAGAGCGGCAGGTCCGGGGTGAGTTCGTAGCGCTTGCGCAGCCAGCCGAGCTGCTGTTCGAGCGCCTTGGCCAAGGAGGGGAGCATCGGCACCCAGCGGGTGCAGCCGTAACCCCCTTTCATATGATGCGGCTGAATACCGATCTTGGAGACCAGTTGGCCGTTTTTTAGGACGGAGCCGACGGTGAGGCTGAGAACCTCGGAAATGCGGAAGCCGGTGAGGAGTTGGGTGGTGACCAGCGCGCGGTCACGCGGGGAGAAGCGGCGCAAAGCGCGGCGAAGATTGCGTTGTTCGGAAGAGGTGAGTGGGCGACATCCTGCCATAGTGGCAGAAAGATAGGATCACCCCGTGGAGCGTTTCGCCGTTGCGAGCGTCCCGGAGCGGACGGACGCTTTTCGGCCAAGTCGAACCCTGACACCAATGGTCACTGCCTCGGACCCGGAGTATCTCGCCACCAAGCGCCTCAAACTTGGACAAGCCCGGCTGTCCGGGGCCGCGGCGGAGTTGGCCGACTGGGTCGCGACAACCTACGGCGTCACCGTGTTGAACGTGGTGTGCGACCCGAGGAATGCGATCCACGGTCCACGCCTGCAGATCATTGTGGAGCACCGAGCCGAGGCTGAGAAGTTCCATGCTGGGGTGAACTTCGATCCGCTCAAGCAACGGGCGATCCGGGATCGCTACCTCGAGATCCTCCGCAGGGACTCCGGTTCGATGCCCGACGTCGACGGCATGTTCGTCGTCTTTTCGGCGTTCGCCCCGATCGCCCGCGAGGAGGCGCATAGCCGGGTGACCGACGCGGAAATCGCCGGCCTCCAGGCTCGCATCGCTGATCCGACGCTTTGGAAGATTTCGCGATGCTTCAGCCGGGTGACGTTCTTCTTCTACAACCAAGAGCAACTGCGGCGGGCGGAGGAGGCAGGGAGGAGAGGGGAGTACGCGCGGACGTATTTTGAGCTACTCGTGGGGCGCGACGAGTTCGGGTATCTCGACAAGGAAAGCTTCCAGGTGGATTTCGATACGAAGGAGAACTTCGACACCAACTTCCAGGGCAGTTGGTTCAACTATTACCGGTAAGGGGATCGCAGTGAGTGGAGTTGCGGTCCGCCGACCACATCCGCACCAAGCACGAAGCGAAGGCTTTCGTGGAATCTGGGGATGTGGCGGGGAAGTGGTGAGGTTTTCAGGATTGCCGGTAGTACAGGCCGGAATGGGCGGGCATTCTTGTGCTCGTGCGCGGCGCCGAACGCACCTGTTCTGCGGTCAGGCGGGATCCCTCGCGTTTGTGTAGCTGTTACGTGTTTCCCGGATTGGTGGTTTGCATTGGCCGTTCTCAGAGTCTTCCATCAATACCGTGCTTTCGGACCACCACGCATGCTATTTCTCCCACGAGCTCCGCCGTCATGCTGCTCAAGGGATTGACCGAATCAGCGCCTCCTTGCTCGATGCTGCGGTTGATCTGAACCCCCAAAGACAATGGTCCCATTCATTTCGCTAGCCTACAAGGAACGACGACAAATCACTCAACTCTCTGATGACGTATGTTCGTCCTGAACCCATAGCTTCCTGTACCCAAGGGTAGCCAGATTCAACAAGCGAAATGGGTAGGGCAACAGAACGGCCAAGCTCTAGCGCAGTCTTCACTTGGTGACGTGTTCCGCTTGTTGCTGAAGCTTCAATGACAACCGTTAACTGGCAGAGCGCCGCCATGAGACGGTTCCGCAATGGGAAATTGCTTTTGAATGTTCGGGCTCCATTCGGGAATTGAGAAAGTACAAGACCATCACGCTCGATTCGGTACCGAAGTTCTGCGTTGATGGCCGGATAGACTTTTTCGAGAGGTGTCCCAATCACTGCGATAGTTTTTGCCTTACAATCTAGCGCAGTCTTGTGGGCAACAGCGTCGACTCCGGCAGCTAGGCCGCTGACGATGCAGAAGCCAGACTTTGCGAGGAAAATCGTCACTGCTCTTGCGCGCCTGATTCCAACCTCGGAAATCTTTCTAGTTCCGATGACCGACACGCAGGGCGAGTTCAATAGCTCCATCTGCCCTTCGCAGTACAGCTGCTCCGAGTCGTGCCAGTCGTTAAGGCACAAGGGGAAGTCTTTCCGGGAGAGCGTTACCACGATTAGGCGAATTTGCGTTTGAAAGCCGAACTAGCTTCCGGGGCTATTACCCCATTCTGTTGTCGAGTGGCAAGAATCGAGAACTTCGAAACCGGAGCGAATGGGTCAGAACCGATCTCGATTTCGTGAATATATGGAGTCCGGGGGAACTTCCCGGCAGCGACTGCTAAGACCTTTGCTGCACCCGCCTTTTTCAGAAAGGCCGCAGCGACGGAGAACGAGAGCCCATAAGTCGTGTAGTCGTCGAATATGACAACCGTCTTCCCTGCTAAAGTACCTTTGTAGGATGGATGGAGGTGGATTGACTCTACCTGCTCTCGTGGGTCCATCCGACCATTCTGCGCGGATGTGTGACGCGCTGCCGTTGGTTTGTGCCGGATTATCAACGGGTCGGGTTTCTTCCTCGCCTTGAAGGTTGTACGTGCGATCTCAACAAATTCAGCAATGATTTCCTTGCCCGTGTTGTCGGAATGGGACGATGGGTAGTAGGTCCAAGTAGATGCACTTTGAAATGCGGTCGTGGCGTAGAGGCTAGACAAGAGATGAATCATGAATTCCTGACGGTAGGTCGGATTCCCACGCTTGAGGCAGTCCTGTAGTCGAGAAGCCAAAACCTTAAGTTCCTCGTCGTGTCCAGCACGCGTCGCGCCGTTGGTCAGAACGTAGGTGTCATAAGCCGGGTCGGCAGCGGTGTAGTACCATGGATTTTGCTCATCCAGAAGTACCAAGATTCGGCCGAGTTCAGACGGTAGAGCGCATGGGATTCCGTAGTTCAGATCCCGAATCCGCGCGCAAATGTCCGTCCGCCAATCGCAACGGATAAGGACGCTCTTGGAATTAGCGTACATTGGAATGTCGTTTTCCGTGAACCCAAGCATGACGATCTGCGACTTCTGAAGTCGACCAGCGTTCAGGGTAAGCAACTTGTCGACAAACTTGCCGCTTTTGCGTGAACCAGAACCAAGAGCGGGCGCGTTACAGAATAGCAATGGTTTGCCGCATTTCTCATCGAACCATTGAGGCTTCGGGGCATCTGAAACGGCGACGAAGACGTTGTCTTCTGCCAGACTCTTTATGCTTTCAAGAAACAGTGCATCCAGTCGCTTGCCGTCCGGGGTAATCAATAGGCCGACGGGGAATATCACGAGCTTTGCCATAGCAGGCCGATATGGTTCGGAGAAGAAACAGTCAACCTCAATGTACGAAATGAATAGATACGAAACGCGATGCCTTGGTTCTGGTGAGGGGCTCGAAACTCGGCAAGACGAGGGGCGTGTTGACGTTGACGCTGTTAGTTGCGCTGTAGCGCAGAGAGTATGGCGCGCCTCGGGTTTATTGCGCTGCCACCCCGGTGTTCCCGCTGTGCCCTTCGCTAACGAGAAGGAGGCGGCACTAGAGGAGCGAGGAAAGTAGCTGCGAAGTTCAGCTAGTAGTTGCGTAAAGCTACGAATGCGCTCCATGATGCTTTCGCACCCGCCTCCGCCTCTTGTGTAAAATGACGAACAGGTGCGGAAATATTCCGTGCCAGACGCGGCAGTCACATGATGTGAGGCGGGTGCATCATTCGCCCTTGGCCCACCAGCTCAGGAGTGTGGCGCGGTAACTCACGTCGGACTCCTGCAGGATGTATTTATACCATTCGGTTGGGTAGGTGATTTCTTCCTTCACCCGCAACATCAGCGTTCGTGGTGTGCCATCGATGATGAGCGCGTCGCGATACCAGCAAACGACCATGCGGGTCTCCGTTGATTCGGCCCCATTCGTCGAATGCTCCTGATCCATCACACTGTGGCTACACGGCCGCGCGCCTAGGAATTTCTGGAGATACGGGACGATGCGCAAGCTGACGGTCCGGCGTTTTGCACTCTTTCCCTTACGCGTGATGTGACGCCACGCGGCGCGGCTTACCTGGATCTTGCCAAAGAGCGGAGATTCGACCGGCCCGGCCTTCAAACTCTTGTAGGCCGCCTTGGCTTGTTTCATCGTCGTCGTGAGATCGTGGAACGCCTTGAGCTTGTGTTGGGTGAAGGGCGGTGTCGCACCTCTTTGCGCTAGCTCTCGGGCCAGAATGTAGCGTAGCGCTGGCGAGACCCGTTGGGTCTGTCGCCGGAATGTGATCGGTGCGTGCGATTGGCCTGGGCGGCAGATAAACCAGTAAACCGCGCTCGAAGGCTTGGTAGGAACCCAGGCGATAAGCCCGAGCTCACGTTCGAGTTTCTCTCGGGTAGGGCGGTCGATTGCCTTGAGCTTAATTGTATCCGTCCTCTGGCACTTTGCGCGGTAGGAGTTGCCGGTCTTCACCTGGCAGTTCGTGTGTCGCATACTTCCTGTGAACGGATCGACAAACGATAGGCTAATGTCGATCTTGCGAGCTTCTTGAACTAGCGTGGAGTTTGTGGTTTCGGCACAGGTGGCAGTGCCGAGCAAGGCGGCGGCACGCCTAGTCCCGGCATTGCCCAATGCCGTTGTCTGTTTTTTCGGGGCCATCTCTCATGTTTGGGTCAGAAGCGCTGTTGGAGCAAGAGTTGGTCCCGCTCCGAGGAGGACTCGCCTTTCGTACCGGCGTCTGTCCTGGACAGGATCTGGCGACGTTGGCTAGGTTCGCCCTGATCGTGCGCTATTGGTGGGTCAACCAGAACCAGACCTTCCGCCAGGAAACCTCCGGCGGCTACCTCTGGTCGCCCAAACGGCGCTCGAATGGCGGCTTCAATCGCTTCTACGAGAACATGTGCGAGGTCGCTCCCGGGGATCTTGTGTTCTCCTACTGTGATGCGCGGATCAAAGCGATCGGCGTGGTTCAGAGCTTCTGCTTCGAAGCGCCCAAGCCGTCCGAGTTCGGTGCTGCCGGTCCGAACTGGAGTCTCGTCGGTTGGAAGGTCAGCGTTCGGTTCACCGCGGTGGGCAACGCAATCCGTACGATCGATCATGCCGAGCAGCTGCGCCCCTTCCTGCCGGAGAAGTACTCGCCCCTTCAGGACTCGGGGCAGGGGAACCAATCGGTGTACCTGGCAGAAGTGCCGGCGCCGATGGCGGAGGTGCTCGGACGCCTGATCGGACCTGAGGTCGCGGCGCTGGCCGCAAACGCCATGGTGCTTGCCGTTGATGAGAAGGCGCGGGCTACCGACGACGCCGAGGAGACCGAGTCTTGGGAGCGGCATCTTGCGGCGGAGATCCGAGCGGATGCTACAATTCCGGAAACGACCCGACGAGCCCTCGTTCAGTCACGTCGCGGACAAGGGCTGTTTCGCGAGCGGGTTGCGCGGATCGAACGCTGCTGCCGTGTCACCCGAGTGGAGCTTCCAACTCACCTGCGGGCGAGTCACTGCAAACCGTGGAGGGACGCCGACAACCAAGAGCGCCTCGATGGAGAGAATGGCCTCTTTCTCACCCCGACAGTCGATCATCTCTTCGACCGGGGCTTCATTTCATTCGAAGACTCGGGGCGGCTTTTGGTTTCACCGGTCGCACACCGGGTTTCTTTGGAACGAATGGGCATTGCGACGAACGAACCTGTCGAAGTTGGGGTGTTCTCCGCCGGGCAAAGGCACTACCTCTCCTACCATCGCGAGAACGTCTTCCTGCACCGGTGCCGGTGAACGTGACAGCCCTGTGGCGACGGCTGAGCCCCCCTCTGTTCGCCCAACTTCGAAACCCCTGCGGGCGCGGTACTGCGGGTCTGCTCGCCCCGCCCACTCGTCCGAAATATGGAAAACGGCCAACTCGGGGCGGAGGAATAAGGGGGCGAACGGGGTGGGAAAGCGCTTGGCTTGAGTTGGGCGAAAGAGGCGGGAACTTGCCTCCGGCGCAGGCCGTGGCGCGGCAAAGCCGCTGTCCTCGTTGTCTCACGTTCGGGGGCCTGCGCACATCGTGGTGGCGAGCCGCAGACGGTAGGCATCTTGCCGGCCGGCCAACCTGCAGATGCAGATGACCATCTCCGTGTCCGGATCATATGCGGCGATATGCGACAGGAGTAGGTCTATGTCATCGACGTACTCGGCGGTGGCGATCTCGGAGGCCGGGGCGTATTCGAGCTCAGGAGTGTTGGCCTCGCCAAACAAGGGGAAGACCATCAGCGCGCCGCGACCTGTCTCGAGAAATCCTTTCCGTGCTGCCGCGGAATAGACAGCGATGGCGGCAGGGAAAAGGAGATCCTGCGTGCAACGCGGCTTAGGTGTCGGCTCGGCCGGTCGACCGCCGAACTGGGCGAGGAGCGTTCGGTACAGTTGCTGGAACTCGTCCTCCGACCAGCCGAGGCGCTGGGCCACGGTGGAAAGCTCGGGACTGCAGTCGGCGATGTAGCTTTCGACCTGATCTTGCGGAAATTCCAGTGGCCCCTGGCTGTCGGCACCGGTGCGGCGGACCGGTCCCTCGATCTGGCTGAGCACAAAGTGCAGCAGGGTACCGGTGGAGGCCTCGGGCGTGAAGAAGAACAGTCCGTAGGGCCAGCGCGCCTGCAGGGCTCGGAAATACAGGCGTACCTTGGGGATCTCGTAAAGCTCGCGCGGATCGTCGTCGAAGCCGTCGAACAGGAGGCAGACGCGGCTTTGGAGAGCGGCGATGGGGGCGACCGCGTCTTGCTCGGGATCGCCGATCCCGAGGTCGCCCAATTGGGCGAGGACAAAGTCGATGTCGGTGGCCTCGGTCCGGTCGCGGGGGATGCGGACCAATAC